>JAKSCN010000163.1 GCA_022360595.1 Chromatiales bacterium | reverse complement strand
TTGTGATGAATGGCGATTCAGGGATTGCTGTACTGACACGATAAAGAGCTGAAGTGCGCAGATGATTGGGAGTGGTAGGTTGCAATAATTATTATATAGCGATTGTTAAAGTTTCTTGTCCATCTGCCGCTAACTCTTTTAGGTAAGTAGATTCTGGCGGTTCTGTAAAATGTTATGAGCTACCATCTAGTCACTAACAGTAGTAAAGGTTTGGACATGACACCAAAACAATTAGTGTCTGATATCGAAGGATTATTTTCACTACCTGAGATTTTCTTGAAAATTAATGCATTGATAGAAGACCCTCGGGCATCTGCCGATGATTTCACGGCACTCATTTCGCAGGATGCGGATTTAACTGCACGACTGCTCAGAACGGTAAATAGTTCTTTTTATGGGCTCAAAGCACCTATAGATACTATTTCTCGTGCAATCACCATTATAGGCACTAACGATCTTCGAAACCTGGCGGTGATGACCGCCGCTTGTGATCTGTTTTCTGGTATTCCCGCTGATTTGATGAAAATGGATGACTTTTGGTACAGCTCAGTCGCTTGTGGCACCTTAGCCCAAAGTTTTGGGAAGCGTTGCTGTGTGTTGCATCCGGAACGTCTGTTGGTGATGGGGGTTTTACACGATATTGGCCGCTTGGTTCTGGTTCAGCAGTTGCCGGAGCTGACCAAAGAGGTGTTGATGATTACCCAAGGGCGTAACGAGCTGTTGATTGATGCAGAACGCGATGTGATGGGGTGTGATCATGCTGAAGTAGGAGCGCTGCTTGCTGAGAGCTGGGGCCTTCCTGTCAGTATCTGTAATGCTATTCGTTATCATCATGCACCGATGGAGAGTTCAAAATATCTGACTGAAACGGCTGTTGTGCATGTGAGTCAGGCGCTGGCTTATGGTATGCAAAGTGGTGAGGATATTGAGTTTGTTCTGACTGAGATTGATCAGACGGCTCTTTCATTCCTTCGCCTGAATCATGATGATTGCCGTGAAATTTATGAAGCTATCGCCAGTGAGGTGGAAGAGGTATATGCCGTACTCGTTGGCTATGGCTCATCCTCCCAAGCCAACTAGGGCTTGGGATAGGTTTTCATAAAGCTAAAGAACCTCTGATCAATCCGTGAATGGAATAATCAGAGGTTCTTTAGTTAGAGTTGGGGAGGGATAGCTCCATCTCTTCCAGCAACTCCCGCATGCCTTCTTTATTCTGCAGGATCTCCTGATTGCTGAGTCCATCCAGTTCGTGGGGGAACACCAGCCACTGATCGGTTTCGTGGATATAGTAGTCTGGCGTTAAGTTGGTACGGTTGTTATTGGGCTTGAACCAAGGTGTTGCAATGCGGATATCTTCGGGCGTGTTTCGTCGCGCCTTCATTTTCAATGTTTCAATGGTGGCCTGAATACTCAGGCCGGTGTCGAAGACATCGTCCACAATCAGCAGGGAGTCATCCCAATTCATGGTGCGAATAATGTAGCTGAGACCGTGCACCCGGACCTGCTTCTCCCGCTGACCAATACCGGTATAGGAGGAGGTCCGGATAGCGATGTGGTCGGAGTCGACACCGAAAGCATCCAGGATCTCTTGTACGGCGATGCCAACCGGTGTGCCACCTCGCCATACGCCGACAATAAAATCGGGTCTGAAACCATCTTTATAGATCTGCAGACCCAGCCGGAAAGAGTCCATCAACAGGGACTGTGCGGTGATGTAAAACTTCTCACTCATATCGGAATTTTACAGCCAGAATTGATCGCTATTATGCTAACCGCATTTTGAGTCGCCACAATTGAGGCAGGTCATGCAGCCGTCCATTTGGATCATCGCTTTGGTGTTGCATTTTTTGCAGAGCTGGGCGCCTTCCGGGAAACTGCCATTATTACTATTGTCTTGTACTTTTGCGGCATTTTCATACTGACTGCGTTTCTCTTCGATCAATTTCTGTTGGTGCTCATCAGGGCCCTCTTCACGGAGCATACCGATCATTACCAGATGGCAGTGAATAACATCACCAATTTCGGCTACCAGAGAGGGCATATATTTGCCGCCTTTCTTGAAGTAACCGCCGCTGGGGTCAAATACGGAACGCAGCTCTTCAACCAGGAAAGTGACATCGCCGCCTTTACGGAATACCGCTGAAATAATCCGCGTGAGAGCAACGATCCACTGGAAGTGATCCATGTTTTTGGAGTTGATGAATACCTCGAACGGGCGGCGCATCTCATGCTCAGTACCCTGGTTGAGAATGATGTCGTTAATGGTTACGTAGAGGGCGTGCTCAGAGAGTGGTGTAGTGATTTTATAGG
>JAKSCN010000541.1 GCA_022360595.1 Chromatiales bacterium | reverse complement strand
GCCGGGTGCGCCTCAGACATCTTGTAAGACATGGCGATACTGCAGAACTCCAGGGATTCAGCCTTACCATACAGTTTCCTATCCAGCCCCGTGTCCTTGGCGGTGCGTTCCAGCATATCACTGATATGCAAGGTGTCGCTCACACTCATGCCCTGGTCAGTGATGGCCATCTCCAGAAACTCTTTGGTTTCGGAAAAGCCACTCTCCACCTTGTAAACAACAATAGGTGCTTCGGGAGGGGTGACCGGTTCCAGTGCGGTGGCCGGTAGAGCCAGGGTGACAAGGCAGGCGGTCAGTAGATAAGGTAACAATTTCATAAAATCTATTCTTAGCGTTGTGAATTTTAGAGGTTGCTGGGTTCCGGGCATAGTCAGTGGGATGGGTGATAGCCCGTTTAGTTCCGGTCAATCGTGACTGAACTCAATAATCTCATCCTTTTCACCGATACGCGATTGCCACTGCTTGGCACGGGAGAGGATGTCTGTACTGTTCAGAGTGGTCAGCTCGCCGCTATGCAGCAGCTGCTTTCCGGCAACCCAGACATCGGTCACTTTATCGCGGCCAGTTGCATAGACCAGTTGGGATACAGGATGGTAGATCGGCTGGGTTTCGAGATCGCCAAGATCGACAGCGGTAATATCGGCCGCTTTACCCACCTGCAGGGAGCCTGTCTCGTCGGCAATACCTAATGCGATAGCACCATTTAAGGTCGCCATATGTAGAGCGGTGAATGCAGGGACGGCACTGGCGTCGCCGGAGACGCCCTTGGCAAGGAGGGCGGCGGTGCGCATTTCACTGAACATATCCAGGTCATTGTTACTGGCTGCCCCATCGGTGCCGATAGCGACATTAACTCCTGCTTTGATCAGCTTGTCTACCGGGCAGAACCCTGAGGCCAGCTTTAAATTCGATTCCGGACAGTGGGCGACGCTGGCGCCGGCGTCGGCCATCAGCGCGATCTCTTCATCGGTGAGCTGGGTCATATGCACGGCCAGCAGTGAGGGGGAGATCAGACCTAATTCATACAGGCGCTGAATCGGGCGCTTACCCAATGTTTCGACGCTTTGGGCGACTTCGCCCGCAGTCTCGTGGACATGCATGTGGATGGGGATCTCCAGTTCATCAGCCAGTGTGCGCGCTTTCTCCAAGGGGCCATCAGAGACGGTATAGGGCGCATGTGGAGCGAAGGCGGTGGTGATCAGGCCGTTATTGCGGAACTGGTCGTGCACTTCAACACCACGGTGGAGATATTCGTCACTGTTGGTGGCCCAACTTGAGGGGAAGTCGATCAGAATCAGTCCCACCGCAGCACGCATGCCGGCGTCTGAACTTACCCGACCGGTGACATCCGGGAAGAAATACATGTCATTGAAACAGGTGGTGCCGCCACGAATCATCTCAGCAATTGCCAGACGGGTGCCATCGGCGACAAACTCTTCACTTACCCAACGCCCCTCGGCAGGCCAGATATGCTCCTCCAACCAGGTCATCAGCGGTAGATCATCGGCCAGGCCGCGCAGCAGACTCATGCTGGCATGAGTGTGGGCATTGATCAGGCCAGGGATCAGCGCATGACGATCAAGGTGATGTTCGCTTTCAGGGGTGAAATTCTCTTTCGCTAATTCAGTGGGCAGAATGTCTAAAATTCTACCGTTATGAATGGCCAGGGAGTGATCCTCCAGAATCCGGTTATCGGGTGCCACAGGAATGATCCAGCGCGCGTGAATGAGTGTGTCGATATTCAATGCAGAGTCCCTGATACGTTAAGATAAGCGTCTAAATTTGCCACGGGAAACAGATAGATGGAAGCCTCTTCTCTAAATATTCCAATAAATGCTGATAATGCCATCGTTTGGCACGATGAACGACTGCTGCTTTTGGATCAGCGAGTTCTACCTGAAAAAGCCGAATTCATCGGCTTCGATACACCACAACTGGCGGCGGAGGCGATTCGCCAAATGGTGGTGCGCGGCGCTCCGGCAATCGGTATTACCGCCGCCTATGGAGTGGTGTTGGCAGCCAGGCTGCGTGCTGCGGCCAGCCCTACAGCCTGGAAGGTGGGGTTAAAAGAGGATATGGAACTGCTTGCTCAATCGCGTCCCACTGCAGTCAATCTGTTCTGGGCGCTGGCCCGTATGCAGGGTGTGATTGATACGCTCAATGAAACGGATGATCCAGTGTCAAGGCTGCTGGAAGAGGCGAAAGCGATACATCAGGAGGACATCGCCGCCAATCGCAAAATGGGTGAACTGGGCGCCGGATTAATAGAGGAGGCAACCCAGGTGATCACCCACTGCAACGCGGGGGCGCTGGCCACTGGCGGCTATGGCACAGCCTTGGGTGTGGTGCGTAGCGGCCATGCGGCAGGCAAAATCTCACAGGTGTGTGCCGACGAGACCCGCCCCTGGATGCAAGGCTCACGCCTGACCGCCTGGGAACTCCAGCAAGACAATATCCCTGTCACGCTATTGGTTGAGGGAGCTGCCGCCAGCCTGTTGGCCCAGGGTGATGTGGGTTGGGTCATTGTCGGCTCTGATCGCATTGCCGCCAATGGTGATGTCGCCAATAAGATAGGCACCTACACCCTGGCCGTCGCCGCCAAGTACCATGGCGTCAAGGTGATGGTGGTGGCGCCCACCTCGACTATCGATATGAGCTTGAGTAGTGGCCGTGACATTCCCATCGAATCCCGTGATCCGGCAGAGGTGCTCTCTTTCGGCGGCAAGCAGATCGGCGCTGAGGGTGTTGGCGCCTGGAATCCGGTGTTTGATGTGACTCCTGCAGCACTGGTCGACGCGATTGTCACTGAAAAGGGTGTTGTACGCTCGCCAGATTCGAAAAAGATGGCTGAATTGATGGCTTAAATCGCTCAGAGCCTCTGAAAAGCGATTTCAGAGGCTTTTTTTATTTTGATGTACCCTCACGCACGATGCTATTTGTGATAGAATTACCGCCTTAAATCGCTGGCCTGGGTAAATACCCCATGTCGCGCCCTGAAAAAGAGTTGAGAACACGAAGCTAACTCCCCGAACGGTAGGGAAAAACACCGCTTATGACCGAATTTGCCAAAGAAGTACTCCCGGTCAATCTCGAAGATGAGATGCAGCAATCGTACCTCGGTTACGCCATGAGCGTGATCGTTGGGCGTGCGCTACCGGATGTACGTGATGGACTCAAGCCGGTTCACCGCCGCGTACTCTACGCGATGAATGAACTGGGTAATGACTGGAACAAACCCTATAAGAAATCAGCCCGTGTGGTCGGTGACGTAATCGGTAAATATCACCCCCACGGTGATACGGCTGTCTATGACACCATTGTCCGTATGGCCCAGCCGTTCTCAATGAGATACATGCTGGTGGACGGGCAAGGTAACTTCGGCTCGGTGGATGGCGATGCACCGGCCGCCATGCGTTACACCGAAGTACGCATGGCGCGTATTGCCCACAGTATGCTCGATGATCTCGACAAAGAGACGGTCGATTTCATCCCCAACTATGACGAATCGGAACATGAACCGGCGGTGCTGCCGTCGCGTATCCCCAATCTGCTGGTCAATGGTTCGGCCGGTATCGCGGTGGGTATGGCGACCAACATCCCGCCACACAATCTGACCGAGATCATCAACGGCTGTATTGCGCTGATCGATGATCCTGACATCGGCATTGACGGTCTGATGGAGTATATCCCCGGTCCGGATTTCCCAACAGCCGCCTACATCAATGGTGCCCGTGGCATCCATGAGGCCTATCGCACCGGTCGCGGCCGCCTTTATATCCGCGCCCGTAGCGAGATCGAAACCGACGAAAAGAATAGCCGCCAGCGTATTATCGTCACCGAGCTGCCGTATCAGGTGAATAAGGCGCGGATGCTGGAGAAGATCGCCGAGCTGGTCAAAGACAAGCGCATCGAGGGTATCACCGAGCTGCGTGATGAGTCTGACAAAGACGGTATGCGTGTCGTGATTGAGCTGCGCCGTGGCGAAGTGGCGGAAGTGGTGCTCAACAACCTCTACCAGCATACCCAGATGCAGAGCGTATTCGGCATCAATATGGTGGCCCTGGTGGACGGTCAACCGCGTCTGCTCAACCTCAAGCAGATGCTCGAATACTTCATTCGCCATCGCCGCGAGGTGGTGACCCGTCGGACGCTCTTCGAACTGCGCAAGGCGCGTGAGCGTGCCCATGTATTGGAAGGTCTGGCGGTCGCACTCGCCAATATCGATGAAGTGATTGCCCTGATCAAGGCGGCGCCGAGTCCTGCCGAAGCCAAGAAAGAGCTGCTGGCCCGTCACTGGAAGTCCGGTACGGTTGAGGCGATGCTGGAGCGCGCCGGTTCTGAGGCTTCGCGTCCGGATGACCTTGATCCTTCCTTCGGTTTGACCGAGAAGGGCTACCGCCTGACCGAGACCCAGGCACAGGCGATTCTGGATCTGCGCCTGCACCGTCTGACAGGCCTTGAGCAAGATAAAATAATCAATGAATACAGTGAGATAATAGAGAAAATTAAAGATTTACTTGATATTCTCTCTAGCGCTGATCGTTTGATGCAGGTGATTCGTGATGAACTGATTGCGATTCGCGACCAGTATGGTGATGAGCGCCGTACCGAAATTATTCATACTCAGTTGGATTTGACCCTGGAAGATCTGATCACCGAAGAGGATGTGGTGGTCACACTCTCCCATGCGGGTTATGCCAAGGCCCAGACCCTGGATACCTACCAGGCCCAGCGGCGGGGGGGTAAGGGTAAATCGGCAACAACCACCAAGGATGAGGATTTTGTCGACAAGCTGTTTGTCGCCAACACCCACGATACGATTCTCT
>JAKSCN010000253.1 GCA_022360595.1 Chromatiales bacterium | reverse complement strand
TTGTCGCCCAGACGGGCGGCGGGTTTACCACTCATCGGATTACCTCCTTGTTTTTATCGATCTTGGAATACTCGAGTGAGTGCTTGTTGGATAACATCATCTGCTGCATCAGCCTGCTTCCTTACATCTTGCCGTGTCCATGTTCTGTTTCATCGTGTCGTTGGCAGCCTGTTGAAGGGGGAGGTGCTTATGCGCGGAGAAGATCTCTTCGTCTGCCAGACGGGGCAGCAGCAGGGCATCGTCTCCCAGCGGGGTGTCGATCGCCAACAGGCAGTGCTGTTGTTTGAACTCAGCCATGGTGTTCCTTATCCTTCCGGATCACATATTCCGTGCTGATAGATTGATTTGAAATCCGAATCTAAATTAATTATGCGTTAGCTGGCCCTAACGGCTTATACACATTCCCAACTTGTGTTTTGAGGGGTGAATAGGGCGACGACCTGTCACTGCTACGTCCGTTTTTAAAGACATGGCCATGGCTATTTACTTCCTGTTTTTTATCTGTCGTTTGAGGCAGGGCTATTATTGCCTACCCGGTGGCTCAATTGGTGAGCCGCTGAAATGGGCAGTAAAGAAACTGCCTTTTGTCTCTCTGCTGGATACCCAACACAGTGTTACGAGGTATTGATAGTGAGTGGAGTTAGCTTAGGCGGTGATGATCTGCCAGTGATAGTCCTTTTATACCTCTTCCTTGTTAAATCGCATTGATCAGGGTGTCAGATGCTAAAGCTGAAGCAAGGTATCCTGCTATGACAATTGTCATGGGGCTTGCTTCGCTGAAGATGCTAATGGCTGCAGTGCCATCAGCATCGGTTGGCGGGCGATTATAGCGGGGTGTTCAGTGCATTACTGTGATCTATTTCCAAATTTATTGTGAACCTATGTGTTGATCAGGTGATAGCTTTGGTGCTAACGCTTTCAGCAGTTGTTTCTGATCATACCGCAGCTCTACCACGTTCTTGGCAGTTATATAGTTAGCTCAAAAACGAAAGCGTAATCTTCAAACAGTAAACACAAAAAACCGGAGTCACTTCTCAGTGACTCCGGCTTTTCACCAGTCAATAAAACCGCAGCTTATCAGCTACGCTCTTCCAACCAGTTGGCAATGGCAGGGGTGACCTCTTTCTGAGCTTTACCGCTGACATAGATACCGATGTGCCCGCCTGGGAAGGAGAGTTCGGTGTAGTCTTTAGAACCGGTTGCACCATTCAGTGCTTTTGAAGCATCTGGTGGCACCAAGTGATCCTGTAGGCCGTAGACGTTCAGTACCGGGCAGGAGATGTTTTTCAGATCAACTGTCTGGCCGCCGATGTTGATGGTACCTTTCAGCAGGCCATTCTGCTGGTAGAAGTCTTTGATGAACTGACGGAAGGTTTCACCCGCCTGATCCGGGCTGTCGAAGATCCACTTCTCCATGCGCAGGAAGTTTTTGAGTTTCTTCTCATCGTCCAGTACGTCAACCATGCTGACATATTTCTGGCCAGTCAGGCTGAAAGGTTTCAGTGACAGGAAGGTCCAGTTCAGCAGTTCACCAGGCACGTTGCCCAGGGTATCGACCAGCAGATCGATATCCATGTGCTGTACCCATGCGCTCAGCATGTTGTCCGGTGTCTGGTAGTCAACCGGGGTGACCATGGTAACCAGATTCTGAACTTTATCCTGGTGCAGGGAGGTGTAGCAGAGGCTGAACGCACCACCCTGGCAGATGCCGAGCAGGTTGATCTTGTCCAGCTTGTGGCGCTTGCGGATCACATCGACACAACGGTCAAGATAGCCGTTGATGTAGTCATCCATGGTCAGGGAGCGGTCCGCCTCATCCGGGTAACCCCAGTCGATGAGATAGACATCCTGACCGGCGGCCAGCAGGTTGCGAATCGTGGAGCGGTTCTCCTGCAGGTCGGTCATGTAGGGACGATTGACCAGTGCGTAGACGATCAGCGTCGGCACTGAACTCTGTACCACATCAGCCGGTGACTCGTAGCGGTAGAGGGTGAGTTTATCCTCACGATAGACCTCGACCTTGGGTGTCACGCCGGTGTCGATCTTCTCGGCATTGAGCAGATTCTGCACGCCCTTGCCGAGCTTGCGGCTGTAGTCGAGCATCTCTTCGGCCATCTGATCGGGTCGTATATTAAATGGTTGCACGTCTGTTCTCCTCGGTTCCAAACGCTTGTCTGGTGTTCAATATCGGGTGGTTGACGAAAGTTCTCAGCTTCAGCTGGCGTCGCTCTTCTTGGCCGCAGCCTTCTTTTTGGTCGCCTTTTTCTTGCTGGCGGCCTTCTTGGCTGGGGCAGCGGCCTTGGGTGCTGATTCCTTGGCGGCAGGGGCGGACGGTTTGCGCAGATCCATCATCTGCTCTTTCATCAGCTCCACTTCGGCACGCAGAGCCTTGTACTCACGACGGGACTCCTGCAGACGGTCCTGCAGGGTGCGCAGTTCGCGACGGGTCGGCATGTTGAGCGCGCCCAGGCTCTCGTCCACCATGTGGCTCAGCTTCTGCTTCACCGCCATCAGGGCGTTGACCATCTTGCCGTGGATCTTGGCATACTCAGGGGTCATCACCTGTTCGCCGTAGACCTCCTCGCTGCTGCTCACCCAAAGGTCGTAGAGACCGCGAGCACTATCGACCTGCTTGCCTTCGTCGACCAGTGCCTGCACCTTGTCACGCAGACGGTTGGCGGATAGCAGGCCCAGGTTGGAGAAGAAGCGCATGTAGTCGCCCAACGCGCGCTGGTACTCGACCA
>JAKSCN010000461.1 GCA_022360595.1 Chromatiales bacterium | reverse complement strand
TGCTATATTTTTCCGAAAATTCAGTAGTTTATGGTGCCAATTTGAATCTTTGGGTGGGTCCAGATGTTTGATCATTCTGATGTAGAGATACACTCCTGTGATGTGGTGTATGACGGCTTTTTCGAGATGCATAAATTACATCTCAGCCATGCCCGTTTTGCGGGAGGCCGTGAAGAAATCACGCGTGAGCTCTTTGTGCGTGGGGAGGCCGTATGTGTGCTGCTATACGATCCGGTAAAAGAGTCCGTGGTGATGATCGAGCAGTTCCGTGTCGGTGCGCTGGACCATCCGCGCAGCCCCTGGTTGTTGGAGCTGGTGGCCGGCATTGTTGAAAAGGGGGAAACCTGCGAAGAGGTTGCCCATCGCGAAGCCAATGAGGAAGCCGGGGCAACTCTGACCCAGTTGGAGCCAATCACCCGTTATCTGGTCAGCCCCGGCGGAACCAATGAGTGGATCTCGCTCTACTGTGCACGTGTCGATAGCACTGACATGGGCGGCGTTCACGGATTGGAAACAGAGGGAGAGGATATTCGGGTTCAGGTGTTGCCATGCAAACAGGTTTTTGAGATGGTCGCAGCAGGTCGAATCGACAATGCGCCATCGATCATCGCCCTGCAATGGTTACAGCTAAATCGGGATGATCTGAATCAGCGCTGGCTGACGTAAAGCTGAAATACGAAAGCTTTAAGGTATTGGTAAAAAACGCTTTCTATCCTAAATGGACTATGCGTTGGATCGATAGGTGGCGAGAGTTTTGTCGAGGGTATTTGCAAGATCTGCAATGATGGAAAACGGATAATGATGAAAGCAGAATTTATTAATCCATTTCTCACTTCGATGAGCAATGTGCTCTCCACGATGGCTCAGATTGAGTCTCGCCCTGGTAAGCCTACGGTGAAAAAGAGCTCCTCCGCGTTGGGGGCCGTGACTGGTATCATCGGTATGGCGGGTGAGCAGTTGAAAGGGTCATTTGCGATCTCTTTTTCTGAGCAGGTTATCTTCGCTATCACCAAGCGGATGTTGGGTGAGGAAGTATCCAGCATGAACGAAACAATCACCGATATGGTAGGTGAGTTAACCAACATGGCCACGGGCGGTGCCAAGGCCTTGTTGGCGGAGAAGGGGTTCGAATTTGATATGGCGGTGCCGGTGGTGGTCAGTGGTAAGGACCATAAGATTGAACACTCCTCCAGTGGCCCCACCATCATCCTGCCATTCGAGACAGATTACGGCGATTTCTTTATCGAAATCAGCTTCATCAAGGTTTCCTGATCCTATCAAATTCATCTCAGCGGCCCCCGTCTATCTGGTATCCTGTCAGAAAGTGGGGCCGATATGCCCTTGTACCCAATTGCGTTAAGATAACGTTGGTCCAATAAACAGCGCTCCAGAGGGCGCGTTAGGTAGCTGATGAAACGTAAATACATCCCTGATCTACGTAAGCAGACGGCGCAGTGTGAAGCCAACTACATGCGTCTGATGAAGCTGATGCCGGATCTGGACAGCGTTGATGAGCGTTGTTATCAGGTGGCCTGGCCGGATCATCAGGCCAGCCTACGTCTGGCCGTAGAGGAGCGTTTCACCTATACCACTACTGTGAAGGTAAGCCAGCAGCATGATCACGATTCACCGTGGCTGTGTGCACACGAGCTGGTGGTGCGTTTGTACCACGACGCCAGTACGGCAGAAGTGGTGTGTTCTCGCCACAAGCAGCTTGCAGGTGCGTACACCTACCCCAACAAATGCATGCGCCACCCGGACGAGAAGATTCAGCTCAACGAATACCTCGGTGAATGGCTCACCCACTGCATCAGTCACGGTCATGTGATGGAACCGGTCTTTGTCGGCTGAACAGAAGGCTGATCCACAATGCTGAAATTGATTCAGGTAACGGACCTGCACCTGCAGGCCGATCCTGCCGAAAAAATGCAGGGTGCTGTGATCGAGCAGCGCTGGTTGACTGTTTTCAAGCATATCCAACGTTATCATTCCAATGCCGATCTGCTGATACTGACCGGAGATCTGGTGCATCACTGCGGACCGGTGGGCTACCAGCGTCTGGTTGCACAGATGAAGGAACTGAATATACCGGCAGTGTGGCTACCAGGTAACCATGACGATGCCCAACAGATGCATGAATTCGGCACTGCCGAGCTGAACCGGAAATCCGTTGAGTTGCGGGACTGGCAGCTGGTACTGCTGGATTCCACCGCCAATGCGGATGGTGTGGGTGGAGGTAGCCTTGCACAGTCTGAGCTGGATTATCTGGAGCGAATCCTTGCAAACCCCCATAGAGCCCATCAGCTGGTGGTGCTGCACCACAATCCAGTCAAGCTGGGGAGCGGTTGGCAGGACAAGATCGCTCTGGGCAATGCGGATGCGTTCTGGCAGCGGATCGACAGGGCAGAACATGTCCGGGGTATAGCCTTTGGCCACGTGCATCAGGCGTGGGCATTTACCCATAACGGTGTGCCGCTCTTTTCCTCTCCTGCCGTGGCACCACAATACAAGGCCCGTTGCGATGACGTGGTGATGGAAGATGACCCGGCGAAGACCGGTCCGGCGTATGCGATATACTCGCTTGAGAGCAGCGGCCAGATCAAAGCAAACGTGGTCCGGCTCTAAGGCCAGTTGCACCACAGGGAGCGGTCGGGTAACGTCTCTTCAATCCTGATACTGCATTATTCTCAGTTCAGGCCGATAAGATATGAGTTCGAGGTTTGAGGAGCATTGATGCAGACACCTCTGTTTATCTACGTGCACGGCTTCAACAGCTCGCCATCGTCCATCAAGGCGCAGTTGTTGGGGCAATATCTGAGTGATGCTCAGATCGACGTTGATTATGAAGTACCGGAACTCTCTCACTGGCCAGCACACGCGATCAATCAGCTGGAAACGCTGATTGGGGCGAATTCTGAGCGCCCGATCACACTGATTGGCAGTTCCCTTGGGGGATACTACAGTACCTGGCTGGCGGAAAAATACAGCCATGTCCGAGTGGTGTTGGTAAACCCTGCCGTGCGGCCCTATGCGTTGCTGGAAGACTGGCTGGGAGAGAACGAAAACCTCTATACCCACGAGCACTATGTGCTGACCCGGGATCATCTGCAGCAGCTGTTGGAGATCGATTGTGCATTGATTCACGATCCATCCCGTTACCTGTTGCTGACACAAACAGCTGACGAAACACTGGATTATCGTGAAGCGGTGGATAAGTTCGCCGACTCGCCACAGTTTGTGCAGCCGGGCGGAAGCCATGGGTTTGACCGCTTCCAGGATTTGATTCCCGCAATACTGGCCTTTAGCCAGGGGCGTATTGAGTTACCGCCCGTGAACCCTCTTAGTTAGTCGTCACGTCGCTAAGGATCCAATAGATGACGAAACAATACACAGCTGATGCGATTGAAGTCCTCAGCGGACTGGAGCCGGTACGGCGCCGTCCCGGTATGTATACCGAAACCGATCGTCCGAACCACCTGGCACAGGAAGTTATCGACAACTCCGTGGACGAGGCTCTGGCCGGTCACGCCAAGCAGCTTGATGTTGTCCTGCATAAAGACCAGTCCATCTCCTGTAGCGATGATGGTCGTGGTATGCCGGTGGATATTCACCCGGAGCAAGGTGTAAGTGGCGTAGAGCTGATTCTCTGCAAACTGCACGCCGGTGGTAAGTTCAACAACGAAAACTACAACTACTCTGGCGGTTTACACGGGGTGGGTGTGTCTGTGGTAAACGCCCTGTCCCGCCTGCTGGAGGTGATCGTCAAGCGTGACGGTCAGGTCTTCCGCATCGGTTTTGCCGACGGTGAAAAAGTATCGGATCTGGAAGTGATCGATACCTGCGGGAAACGCAACACCGGCACCACGGTACGCTTCTCCCCAAACCCTAAGTACTTTGACTCGCCGAAGTTCAGCGTGACTCGCCTCAAGCATATGCTGCGTGCCAAGGCCGTATTGTGTCCTGGCCTCAAGGGGACCTTTACCAACCTGACTGGCGCCGAGAAAGAGAAAGATGAGTGGTGCTACGAAGACGGTCTGACCGCCTACCTGCAGGGCACCACCCAGGTCTATGAGACCCTGCCGGCGGAGCCGTTCTCTGGCTCACTGCACGGTGAAGAGGATGCCGTTGAGTGGGCGGTGCAGTGGCTGCCGGAAGGTGGCGAGCTGACCTGTGAAAGCTATGTCAACCTGATCCCTACCGCACAAGGGGGGACCCACGTAAATGGTATGCGCTCCGGCCTGCTGGATGCGATGCGTGAGTTCTGTGAATTCCGCAACCTGCTGCCTCGCGGTGTAAAACTGACCGCCGATGATATCTGGGACAAGTGTGCCTACGTACTGTCCGCGAAGATGCGCGATCCGCAATTTGCCGGTCAGACCAAGGAGCGTCTCTCCTCCCGTCATGTCGCAGCGTTTATCACCGGTGCCATCAAGGATGCCTTCTCGCTGTGGCTTAACCGCCACGTGGAAGAGGGCGAAAAGCTGGCGGAGATGGTGATCTCCAACGCCCAACGCCGTCAGCGCTCCAACAAGAAAGTGGTACGTAAGAAAGTCACCCAGGGGCCGGCGCTGCCGGGTAAGCTGGCCGACTGCTCCGGTGCTGACGCCACCCAGTCTGAACTGTTCCTGGTGGAGGGTGACTCCGCAGGTGGTTCCGCCAAGCAGGCGCGTGAGCGTGAGTTCCAGGCGATTCTGCCGCTACGCGGTAAGATCCTGAATACCTGGGAGGTGGAGTCTCCGGATACCATGGGCTCCCAGGAGATCCACGATATCTCGGTGGCCATTGGGGTCGATCCGGGCTCCGATAACCTGGATGGCCTGCGTTACGGCAAGATCTGTATCCTTGCCGACGCGGATTCCGACGGAATGCATATC
>JAKSCN010000453.1 GCA_022360595.1 Chromatiales bacterium | reverse complement strand
TACGTTCGGACAGGATAACCGCTGAAAGCATCTAAGCGGGAAGCCCCTCCCAAGATTAGATCTCACTGGACCCTTGAGGTCCCTGAAGGGCCGTTGAAGACTACAACGTTGATAGGCTGGGTGTGGAAGCACAGTAATGTGTGAAGCTAACCAGTACTAATTGCCCGTGAGGCTTGACCATATAACACCCAAAGGCTTTGGCCTGGTGGCGTTGATGGACAAAGACTCATCAAACAAACGCAACACCCAAACGTGGATACCTACGTGACTAGGTACAATCTAACCGAACGCTTGCAAGGCGCGTAAAACGACTTGCACACCAGTTTGCCTGGCGGCCATAGAGTTTTGGAACCACCTGATCCCATCCCGAACTCAGAAGTGAAACGAAACATCGCCGATGATAGTGTGGGGCCTCCCCATGTGAAAGTAGGTCATCGCCAGGCTTTAACGCCAAAAGCCCCTGTTCGTCTCGAGCAGGGGCTTTTTCTTTGGGGAGAATAACGCAAATTGATGAGGGGCCTCCTACCGCCAACTATTTTAAATACGTGCAAGCCTGCTGCTTCCGGGAAATATAGAAAACCGGAGAGCTCTTTCCCGGTCTAACTATCGATAAACTATCTACTTTTATTTGTTCTGACAGCTTTGCTAGAGTATGGGCAAGCGAGCAATGTTGAACTAACCATGATTCCAGCGATAAAGCGTTTTTTACGAGAACTGCAAGATTCACGGGGGACGGGTGCTAGGGAAAAAGGGGTAGTCCCAGAGCACGAGATCCGCCTGGCAACCGCTGCTCTACTGGTCGAGACCGCCAATTCAGATTATGAGTTCTCAGTGACCGAAATGGATAAGCTGCGCGAGATTCTCGTGCGCTACTATCAATTGAGCAGTAGTGAAGTGGAGCAGCTTATTACTCAGGCAAGAAGTCATGTCGATGACTCGATTTCGCTGGATCAGTTTAGTCGTCTGCTGGATACCAATCTTACGCCTGCTGAAAAAGTCCATGTCTTGGAACTTCTGTGGGAAGTCGCGTTCGCCGATGGACGAGTAGATAAATACGAAGAGTATCTGATCCGAAAATTGGCGGATCTGCTGCACGTCTCCCATAAAGGTTACATTTCCGCCAAGTTAAAGGCCGAAAAGGCCGTTAAGGAGCAGAATGCTTAGTTATAGCGTTATCCCCTCGCACCCCGAGGCGCATCTCTTTACCGTAACTCTGGAAATTCCTCAGCCGGCTCCTGATGGTCAACTGCTGACACTGCCTGCATGGATTCCCGGCAGTTACATGATTCGTGATTTTGCTCGCCACATAATCACTATTTCCGCATCTGCCGGAGAGGAATCCGTCACGTTAACCAAGCTGGACAAACAGACATGGCGTTGCGCGCCCAGCAATCAGCCGCTTGTGGTTAGCTACGATGTTTATGCTTGGGATCTCTCGGTTCGGGGCGCCCACTTGGATACTACGCACGGTTACTTTAATGGTACCTGTCTTTTCTTGCGCGTGGTTGGGCAAGAGGATCAGCCGTGCAGAGTGGAGATCTCTCCTCCCCCAGGAGATCAATACAAGCTTTGGCGATTGGCCACTACTTTGAAAGGTGATGGGGCTGATCATCTTGAATTTGGCGTTTACCGTGCAGATAACTATGCGGAACTGATTGATCATCCCGTGGAGATGGGGACATTTGCGTATGCCGATTTCGATGTTGAAGGCACACGCCATGAGATAGCGATAACCGGCAAGCACGATTGCGATTATGATCGATTATTGCGCGATCTTAAACGGATCTGCCAAACCGAGATCAACCTGTTTGGTGAGTTGCCTTCCATGCCTCGTTACCTGTTTCAAGTCATGGCGGTCGGTGACGGCTATGGTGGGCTAGAACACCGAAGCTCAACGTCACTGATCTGCAAGCGTAGCGACCTGCCTAGAGTCAGTGATAAAGAGGTGACTAATGGTTATCGCCAGTTTTTGGGACTGTGCAGCCATGAGTATTTCCATCTTTGGAATGTAAAGCGAATCACACCGAAGGTCTTCCAAGATTCGGATCTGAGTGTGGAGGCACACAGTCAGCTCCTATGGGCTTTTGAAGGCATCACTTCATATTATGATGATCTTACCCTGGCGCGCAGTGGCTGTATTAGTGGGGAGAGCTACCTGGAACTGTTAGCTCAGCTAATTACCCGGGTACTGCGCATACCCGGACGCTTTAAACAGAGTATCGGTGATTCCAGTTTTGACGCTTGGACCAAATTCTACAAGCAGGCAGAGAATGCACCCAACGCCATTGTCAGCTACTACGCCAAGGGAGCGCTTATCGCTTTAAGTCTCGACTTGACCATCAGGCAACAGAGCGGTGGTGATAAATCCCTGGATGATGTGATGCGCCGTCTATGGAGAGAGTTTGGTTCCCAGGGTGTCGGTGTTGAAGAAGGTGATGTTGAGCGTATTGCCATTGATGAGACCGGCATCGATTTATCAGCGTTTTTTGATCTGGCAATTCGTGGTACCGATGATCTGCCACTGCAGCCGCTGTTGGCGTCTGTTGGTGTTGGGATGGCTATACGGCAAGCGGCCTCCGCTGATGATAAAGGCGGTGTTAGAAAGTCGGTTGCCGACGGTAGTAAACCGCTCAAGCCAACACTTGGTGTTCAGCATATGGCCGATGGTAAAGATGTAAAGCTGACCATGGTGCTGGATGGTGGGGCTGCCCAGAAGGCCGGCTTTTCTGCGGGGGATGTTGTGATGGCGATCGGCGGTCTGCGTGTTACGCCCGATAGCTTTGTGCAACTTGTCGAAGGTATGCCAACGGACAAACCGGTGATTGCCCACCTGTTCCGCCGGGATGAACTGCTGGCCCTAGAGGTGACTGCGCAGTACCCAGCGGCCAATACTTGCGACCTATGGTTTGTTGGTGATGTATCGGATGATATTGCTGCTGCCCGCAAGCAGTGGTTAAAAATCTGACAATGGACAAGCGTCACACCATTATTCAACTACTGGCGGACGGTAAGTTCCATTCCGGTGAAGAACTGGCAGCCGCGCTGGGGGTCAGCCGTGCGGCGATATGGAAGCATTTAAAACAGCTAAAAAGTGATTACAGTCTTACCCTGTTTAGTGTTCGGGGTCGCGGTTATCGGCTCAGTCAACCTTTAGAATTACTCGATGAGGCCGCAATTCTCGAGAGTATCAGTGAAGATGCCCGCGCACGGATCGATCAGCTGGAAGTACAGCAGCAGATCGATTCAACCAACAGTTATCTGATGGCGCTGGGCATGACCGGTGCTCCTTCCGGTTATGTCTGTCTGGCGGAGCAACAGACTGCCGGGCGAGGCCGCCGGGGGCGTGCTTGGGTCTCCCCTTTTGGCAGTAACATCTATCTCTCCATTCTCTGGCGCTACAATGTGGGTATTGCTGCGCTTAGTGGTATCAGTATTGCGGCAGGCGTTGCTGTTGCCAAGGCATTGGAAGCGCAGGGCATTACAGGTGTAGGGCTAAAATGGCCGAATGATATCTTGGTTGATGGACGTAAGCTGGCTGGCCTGCTCATGGAGGTGGCTGGTGAGCAGAGTGGTCCTAGTCGCGTAGTGCTCGGTGTCGGCCTCAATACGTTGTTAGCTGCAGATGATGCTGAAGATATCGATCAACCGTGGATTGATTTGACCCGCGTTGCTGGCGATCAAAAGATATCACGTAATCATCTGAGTGGTTTACTGATTAGTGAATTGATTAAGATGTTGTCGCGCTTTGAAGCAGAGGGACTGACGAAAGTGAGCCAGGAGTGGAAACGATTTGATATCTACTATGACCAGCCCGTTGTCATCAAATTGAGCGAGCAGAAGCAGATCACCGGTATTCACAAGGGTATCGACGCTTCCGGCGCACTGTTATTACAGACAGGTTCAGAGATAAAGGCGTATCATGGTGGCGAGGTCTCTCTGCGGGCAGTGTAATTGATCTATGAACGATAGCGTACATTACCAGTCGGCTCGAAGTATGCTGATCGATATCGGCAATACCCGTATCAAGTGGAAATTTGTCTCCGAAGAGGGAGCTTCACCCGTCTGTGATGCAGCCCATATTGGAGAGGATCTCCAAGCTTTGCTGTCACGACAGTGGGGGGCGGAGGAAAAACCCGATCGCATTCTGGTCTCCAATGTGGCTGGTGAAGGTGTCGCTGAGGCGCTTAACCGCTGGGCTCATCAACACTGGGATATGGCAGCCGAGTTTTTGGTCTCTCCCGCCGAGGGGTGTGGGGTGACTAACAGTTATATCACGCCTAGTCAGTTAGGTATCGATCGGTGGCTGACCTTGATTGCAGCACATCAGAATTACACCGAGCCGGTCTGCATCGTGGATGCGGGAACGGCGTTGACTGTCGATGTACTGGATCAGCAAGGTGTTCATCACGGCGGCCTGATTCTGCCGGGGCTGACACTGATGCGGGATAGCCTGCAGATGCGCACAAAAATCCCTCAGGTGACTGACCGGGCTAAAGGTAGTCTGTTGGCCGATAACACATCATCGGCTGTATTGTCAGCTAGCCTGCATGCTTCTGTTGCACTGATTGAAAAGGTGATGCGACAGTGGCAAGAGGAGCATGACCGAAAGCTGATGTTAGTGATCACGGGTAGTGACGCCCGTGTTATTGCAGATGAATTGACAATCGCTTACCAATTGGAACCCGATCTTGTGATGCAGGGGCTGGAGCTCTTGGCGACAACGGAGGTTGATGCGTGCTGAAGTGGTTCTTTCTACTGTTGGTGGTTGTGAATCTGGGGGTCTATCTTTGGGGGGTCCAGAAAGAGAATGCCCGACAGTCACAAGAGATTATAGCAACTCCCGGGATGGGCAATCTGCGTATGATTTCGGAACTGGAAAAAGGAGATGAGCTTCCGGTAGCCCAGAACTCGCCATCCACGGCAGATAGCGCTCCGGTTCCTAGTCAGCCGGAACCGGCTGTAGTTGCAAAGGTGGACCAGCCAAAAAGCCCGGCACCTGCTGCCCCGCCCACCAAAGAGGTTGTTACACCGGCCGCTCCCGATCATGTAGAAACTTCCGATAGTCTTCTGTTGCAGCAGAATATCGCCGATACCGAAGCCAAACATTTTGACTTAACGACCAACCAGGAGCTGATCGCGGACGCGGCGGTAATCCATGCCCCCCAGCCGGTAGTCGCAGAAGAAACGGAAGCTCAGAGAGAGCCGGTAACCCAAGCGCCGCCTCAGCAGTTCTGCGGCTCTATTGGGCCGGAGGAAGATCACGCCCAGATGAGTAAACTTCAGTCGATACTGACCAGGCAGGGGATTGAAGCGGTTTTGCGCGAAGAGGACCTGGAAAAAACAGTAGGGTATTGGGTAATGGTGCCACCTTTGGAGAGCAAGGAGGCGGCGGTTGCGCTGATACTGCGCTTGCGTAAAGAGGGGATCAAAGATATTCGCCGTTTTAACAAGGGTGAAGAGAAGAACGG
>JAKSCN010000162.1 GCA_022360595.1 Chromatiales bacterium | reverse complement strand
TGTCATGTTTGATGACGCGGCAGATATGGCGAGGGCGTTCTCCAGGCTGTGGCGAGACAAGGAGGCGCGACGTGCTTCCGGCGAAGAACCCGGTTTCGATTTGATCAGTATGCTGCAGAGCAACGACGATACAAAAGACCTGATCAATCGGCCGATGGAGTTTATCGGGAATCTGGCGCTGCTTATTGTTGGTGGAAATGATACCACTCGCAACTCGATGAGTGGTGGCGTGCTGGCTTTGAATCAGTTTCCCGAGGAATTTAGAAAACTGAAGGCAAAACCGGAGTTGATTCCGAATATGGTTTCGGAAATCATCCGTTGGCAAACCCCGTTGGCGAATATGCGCAGGGTTGCTACCCAGGATGTTGAGCTTCGTGGTCAGACCATCAAGAAAGGGGACCGGGTGTTAATGTGGTATGCCTCGGGAAACCGGGACGAACGCAAGTTCGAAAACCCTGATCAACTTATTATTGATCGCAAGGACGCGCGAAACCATATCTCTTTTGGTTACGGCATTCACCGTTGCATGGGTAACCGCTTGGCCGAGCTGCAACTTCGCATTCTGTGGGAAGAGTTACTGAAACGCTTCGAGAATATTGAAGTTGTTGGCGAGCCCGAGCGTGTGCAGTCTAACTTCGTGCGGGGCTATTCCAAATTGATGGTCAAGCTGACGGCAAAAAGTTAATGAAATGTCTGAGCGGGGTGTCGCCTGAAGCATTCGATTATGTGGTGGTCGGCGCGGGCTCTGCTGGGTGTGCGGTTGCAAGCCGTTTGTCCGAGAGCGGCCGCTATTCGGTGCTGCTGCTTGAAGCCGGACCTGAGAGCCGCGGTAACCCTTTTGTGAACATGCCGTTGGGTTTCCTGCAGCTGATGTTCAGCCGCCGATTCAATTGGCAGTTCAATACCGAACCGCAGCCCCATATGCATGACCGTGTCTTGTTCCAGCCGCGGGGCAGAATGCTTGGTGGTTCTAGTGGCATGAACGCGCAGGTCTACATCCGCGGGCATGCCTGGGACTACGACGAATGGGCGCGGCAGGGCTGTGATGGGTGGTCATACACTGATGTTCTACCTTACTTTCGTAGATCCGAACATTTCGAGCCGAAGCTGAACCCGGCCGAGGTTGAATTTCATGGCCTCGGAGGTCCGCTCAATGTTGCCGAGCGCCGTTACACCAACCCGTTAAGTGCGACCTTCGTTGAGGCAGCGAGGCAGGCAGGGTACCGGCTCAATAGGGACTTCAACGGTAGTGAGCAGGAGGGAGTGGGGTTCTACTACGCTTATCAGAAAGACGGCATGCGGTGCAGTAATGCGCGCGCCTATCTCGAACCCGCCGAGGAGCGTTCCAACCTGACGGTTCGCAGCGGCGCGCATGTTACCCGTGTGCTGCTTGATGGCACCCGTGCCACCGGTGTCGAGTACCGAAGCGCTAAGGGGCTGGTGCAGGTCAGTGCCGGGCGCGAAGTTGTGCTCTGCGGCGGAACGTTCAACTCGCCGCAATTGCTAATGTTATCCGGCATCGGTCCGCGTGAGGAGCTGTACCGGCATGGCATTGAATTGCGTCATGTCCTGGAGGGCGTTGGACAGAATCTACAGGACCATATCGACGTGTTCGTGCGCGCCAGAACGCGCAGCCGCCAGAGTATCTCGATGCATCCTAGCTACTGGCTAAAGGGCCTGGGGGCACTGCTGCAATACCTGATCGGTCGGCGCGGTGTGCTGTCCAGCAACGGCGCCGAGGCAGGCGGGTTCATCCGCTCCCGGCCGGAGGAGGCGATACCCGACCTGCAACTACACTTTGGCCCTATGCTGTACGCCGATCACGGGAGGGACATGAAGGTCGCAATGAGTGGTTATGGCTACATAGTGATGATCTACGGACTTAGGCCATTGTCGCGTGGGCGGATTGGTTTGCACAGTGCTGATCCGTTCACTGCCCCGTTGATAGATCCCAACTACATGGCCGAATCCGCCGACGTCGAGCAGCTCGTTCGCGGGGTACGTCTGGTGCGTAAGATCTTGGCGCAGCCTGCATTCTGCTTGCACCACGAAGTCGAGATGTCGCCAGGGTCGGAGCTGCAGAATGATGAGGACCTGGCCGCATGGGTGCGGCGTAGCGGCGAGTCCGCCTACCATCCAGTCGGAACCTGTAAGATGGGTGTGGATCCGATGGCGGTGGTCGATTCGCGTCTGCGAGTGCACGGCCTGCGATCCTTGAGGGTAGTTGATGCCTCTATCATGCCGACACTGGTCGGCGGTAACACCAACCAGCCGGCAACCATGATCGGCGAGAAGGGAGCCGCGATGATACTTGAGGATGCTGAGATGCTCAGCAGTTAGGCATCCTGTGCGTGCGCGATCGATATCGCGGCCTCTTGCTCACCTGCGGTGTTGGGATATGAAAATACGCTTCCAAGGCGCACAAAAGAGACAACCTATGGTTAACAAAAAGAAAGATACGACAGTCATCGTTGGTGGTGGACATGCAGCCGGTACGCTCTTGACAGCCTTGCTGCAAAAGAAATATCAGCATGAGGTAGTACTGGTGAGCGATGAGCCTCATCCTCCCTACCAGCGTCCACCTTTGTCCAAAAGTTATCTTGCAGGAGAGGTTGATCAGTCGTCTCTGTACCTGAAGCCGCGTTCGGTGTATGAGAATGCGGGGCAGCAGTTGCGGCTCGGTGTGCGCGTCGAAGGGATCGACCGATACGCGAAAAGCATCAAGTTGTCGGATCAAAGCACATTGAAATACGATCGATTGGTTCTGGCGACGGGGTCACATGTTCGTCGCCTTAAAGCGCCCGGATCAGATTTGAAAGGAATACACTATCTGCATGATATCGCTGACACCGATGCTCTGCGCAATCAATTAGTGCCGGGTAAACGCCTGGTCATCGTGGGCGGCGGTTATATTGGCCTTGAAGTGGCTGCCAGCGCTATCAAGAAAGGTGTTAATGTCACGGTCCTGGAAGCCGCCGAACGCTTGATGCAGCGTGTTACGGGGCCAGAAATGTCCACGTTTTTCTACGCCAAGCACACTGCTGCTGGCGTTGATGTGCGTCTTGGCACGGCGGTAACTGGCTTCGAAGCGGGTGATAAGGGGCGTGTGGCAGGCGTGACCTTGGCCGATGGTGGCAATGTTCCGGCTGATATCGTGCTCGTATCAATAGGTGTCATACCGGAAACTACATTGGCCGAGAACGCTGGCCTACTCTGCGATGACGGTATTGTCGTGGATGAATTTACCCGCACTGATGATCGCGACATCTTGGCAATCGGCGACTGTACCCGCCACCGGAATCTTTTTTTCGAAAAGATGCAACGGCTTGAGTCTGTTGCCAACGCGGTTGATCAAGCGCGTACGGCGGCGGCGACCTTGATGGGCGAGGAGATGCCCTACGATAGCGCACCATGGTTCTGGTCGAACCAATATGACGTCCGCTTACAGATGGTTGGGCTGTCGCAAAATCATGATCAGCGGGTGCTGCGCGGCACCACCAATGATAAGGGATTTGCGGTGTTCTATCTGCTCGAGGGCTCTGTCATTGCTGTTGACGCGGTCAATCTGCCCATTGCTTTCATGGTGGGCAAGCAGTTGGTCCAGCAACGCAAGAGCGTTAGCGCTGACGCATTGAGTAATACGGATATCGAGCTGAAGTCTTTAATCTGAAGCATGCGAAGTGCGATCAGTAACCGGTCATCCTTTCGTGGTATCCCAATAGAGATTCCGGTTTAAAGGAGGGATCCACTGGCATGGCCTCCTTGAGAGCATCGGCTGGGTAAATTGTAGTGAGATAGTTAATTTGACACTACATCTGAATGTACGATCACTCATTGGGGCCTAAGGTGGATGCCTGTGTGGAAAGGAAAATATTATAGAGTGTTGGAGTCTCTTCAGTGGGACGATCCTGGCTGTGCTGGCGATTTTCCATCGTTCGATGACTTGTCGTGAGGGCTGCGATACACTGCTACTCGCTAGGGGTTCGGGCCCCATCTTCAGGTTATTTTTGATGGGCTAACCGTGTTGGGCAACACCTTTTTCGACTTTGTACTTTTATTTAAATCAGCTGGTTAGGCTGTATTTCAGTCCGGCTTCTGTAACCGTACTGAAAGTGTAGTAATTGGTGTAGCCAGCCTCTTCCCTGTCTTGGAAATTCCACTGACTTTGCCCATAAACACCTGTGCATCAGTCGTAGCGATACTCGGGTACCTTTGTATTATTGGCGTATGCTCAACTGAGGATACCCCTGTCTGCCATTATCGCTGCTAGCCAGGGGCGAAATGCTGTGACATATCGAGTATTGGATAAGCGATACGTTGACATAAACATGGCGTGCTGAGATAGCTACCGTCAAACATCAGTCAGCGGTAGATCCCACCTGGGTGGATAAGGGGGCGGTGTCGTTACGCCCGCCCTAGCTCGCAAGTGAAGGGCAAGCGTGTCACACCAAAGCTTCAGATAACGGTCAAACAGCGCCTTGTCCGCAACGATGTGCAGGTCCTGTGCCATGCCGCGCAATAGCCATTGCGTCAACATCATCATCGAGCGCACATCGGTATCTTCCTTGGTGGCCTCCAGGTAGTGATCGGCTGCGTTACCCACGATGAAATAACTGGATGTCCAGACGCGCTGCAAAATGGCGGCGAGTTCCTGATCGTGCTGGCTGGCGGTCAGTAGCTGCATCAACGGGATGTATTCCGGTTGATCAAAGACATTTTTCCAGGCGCCAAAGATCAGCTCTTCCAGTCGGTCCTCAGAGCCGTGCAGCTTGGCAATGGCTTTGCCCAGTTGAATATATTGCTGGCGAATCAGTTGCTCGGCAGCAGCGGCAATCATGGCGGCTTTGCTGTGGAAATGGTGTAGCGGTGCTCCCCGGGAAACGCCAGCGACCTCGATGATGCGACTCACTGTCGTGCCTGCAAATCCGTCCTTCTCAAGACACGTGAGTACCGCCTGGATGATGCGTTCTCGCATGGCATCGCTACGTTGTTCCTGGGTTCGTCGCTGTGCCTTCATGACGTTATCTGCCTGTTGTCGGGTTTGCTTTCTCTGGCGTAGGATGCTGATTCTAAACGATATATAGCTTATGCGCGCGAACGATTAAAAACAAGTTGAACGTACGTATTGTAAGTTATAGAGTTCTTGTCATGTTTATGAATCAACAGTGGAAAACCTGTAATGAGTGACGTGCATGTACCGGCGGCTGTGTCGCCAATGATTCCCCGTACCCTGTTCAATGAAGACCATGAAGCGTTTCGCGCCACCGCTCGACGTTTCTTCGAGACGGAAATTGCCCCTTATCACGAGAAGTGGGAAGAGCAGCAGCATCTCGATCGCGAGCTGTGGAACAAGGCGGGTGAGCTTGGGCTGCTGTGTGCCACCATGCCCGAGGAATACGGTGGCTGCGGCGTTGACCGCCTCTACTCGATGATTCTTATGGAAGAGCAGGCCCGGGTGGGTGATTCGGCCAGCGGCTTTGCGCTGCATTCGGACATTGTTGCCAACTACATCAACAACTTTGGTTCCCATGAACAGAAAAGCCAGTGGCTGCCCAAAATGGCCACCGGTGAAGCGGTCACTGCCGTGGCCATGACCGAGCCGGGTACCGGTTCCGATCTGCAGCGCATCAAGACCACTGCCACCCTTGAGGGTGATCACTATGTGGTGAATGGCTCGAAAATCTTTATCACCAACGGTTACCTCTGTGACATGGCGGTGGTGGCGGTGCGAACCGGGCCGGCGGATCTGGGAGCACAAAGTGTATCCCTGATGATTATCGAGGCGGATCGCGAGGGCTTCTCCAAGGGCAAGCCGCTGAAGAAAGTCGGCATGCGCGGGCAGGACACCTGCGAGTTGTTCTTCGACAACGTCAAGGTGCCTAAGGAAAACCTGCTGGGCGCCGAGGGTATGGGCTTTATTGCCTTGATGAAGGAGTTGGCCTGGGAGCGGATGATGATCGCCATCATCTGTGCGTCGGCTGCCGAGCATGCGCTGGCAACCACCGTGGAATATGTGAAACAGAGGCAGGCGTTTGGCAAGCCGGTGGCGGCGTTCCAGAACACCCGTTTTGAACTGGCCGAGATGCGTTCTGAAATCCAGATTGCGCGGGTCTATGTGGATCGCTGTATGGAGTTGGTGGTGCGCAATGCCTTGTCCCCCGAGGCAGCCTGTGCGGCCAAGTACTGGGTGTCCGATTTGCTCAGTAATGTGGTTGATCGCTGTGTGCAGCTACACGGTGGCTACGGCTACATGCTCGAGTACCCCATCGCCCGCGCCTATATCGACACCCGTGCCAACCGCATCTACGGCGGCACCAACGAAATCATGAAAGAACTCATTTCCCGCTCTATCTAAAGATTTTCCCGGGCTCGCGCGGCAAGTGGGCCCGGGAATGAAAAGAGGAAAGCATCATGGCAGAACGTCGTTTTGATGATCGTGTGGCCATCGTCACCGGTGCCGGGGGCGGGTTGGGCCGCCAGCATGCACTGACCCTGGCCGAGCGCGGCTGCAAGGTGGTGGTTAACGATCTGGGTGGTAGTGCCCACGGTGATGGCAAGTCATCGTCCGCCGCAGACAAGGTGGTGGAAGAGATCCGGGCCATGGGGGGAAAAGCGGTTGCCAACTATGACTCCGTGGAAAACGGCGAGTCGATAGTGCAGACCGCCCTGGATAACTTCGGCACCGTGGACATCGTGGTCAACAATGCTGGCATCTTGCGTGATGTGAGCTTCGCCAAGATGTCGAAGCAGGACTGGGACCTGGTGCTAAAAGTCCACCTGGAAGGCTCCATGAGCGTGACCCATGCGGCCTGGCCGATCATGCGCGAGAAGGGCTATGGCCGCATCATCATGACCACCTCGGCAGCGGGCCTGTATGGCAACTTCGGTCAGGCCAACTACTGTGCCGCCAAGCTGGGACTGGCCGGGCTGGCCAACTGTCTGGCCGAGGAAGGGCGCAGCAAGAACATTCATGTGAATACCATCGCGCCGATTGCCGCCTCGCGGCTGACGGAAACCATCATGCCGCCGAATCTGCTGGAAAACCTGAAGCCGGAAGCGGTCAGCCCACTGGTGGCCTGGTTGTGTCATGAAGACTGTGAAGAGACCAAGGGCATCTTCGAAGTGGGCGCCGGTTACATCAGCAAGCTGCGCTGGGAGCGCACCCAGGGCAACAACTTCCCGCTCGGCAAGGCATTCAGCGTCGATGATGTGGCCCGTCGCTGGGACAAGATCACCGATTTTACCGACGCGGATCATCCGTCCAACGTCAACGAATCCTTCTCGCCGATCCTCGACAACATCAATAATCCGTCTCTGGGCGGCAACGAGTTCATCGATCTGGATGTGGCCAGCAAGGAAAGCGTCGAGCTGGAATCGGCCTATGATGAAAATGATTTGTCGCTGTACGCGCTGAGTGTTGGCGCCGCCCGTGACCCGCTCGATAAAGATGAACTGAAATTCGTCTACGAGCTGGGCGGCAATTTCCAGGCGTTGCCCACCTATGGCGTCATGCCGCAGATCGGCGCGATGCTGAAAGCGGCGAAGGAAGGTGCGCTGACCTTGCCGGGGATGAACTTTGGTTTTGACCGCTTACTGCATGGTGAGCAGTACACCGAGATCAAGCGGCCACTGCCGCCGCATGCCAAGCTGAAACACACCTTCAAATTCAAGAAGGCGCTGGACAAGGACCCGAACGCAGTCGTCACCTTCGCCATTACTTCCACCGACGAGAACGGTAACGAGGTGGCCTACAACGAGATGACCTCGTTCGTGAAAGGTGCCGGTGGCTGGGGCGGTGAGCGTGGCGATTCCGGCGAGATCAATGTGCCGCCCGCCCGCGAACCGGATGCGGTGATCGAGGAAAAAACCGACGCCAACCAGACATTGCTGTACCGCCTGTGCGGTGACTGGAACCCGCTGCATGCGGACCCGGCGTTTGCCAAGGCCTTTGGCTATGACAAACCGATCCTGCACGGGCTTTGTACCTTTGGTTACGCGGGCCGCCATGTGATCAAGGCGTTCAGCAATAACGATGGCCGTTACTTCAAGAGCATCAAGGTGCGCTTTGCCAAGACGGTGTTCCCGGGTGAAACCCTGGAAACACGCATGTGGAAGGAATCCGATAACCGCATCATCTTCGAAACCTGGGTGAAAGAGCGTAACGAGGTGGTGCTGAAGAATGCCGCCATCGAGCTGTTCTCCGAGATTCCGGCAGAGGCGCCGGTGCCGGAGCAGGCTTCCGCCGAGGAAGATTCTGCGCCGCAGGTGGAGCAGGCGGTGACGCCTGACGATGTGTTCGCCGCGGTGGCGACCTACATCGAGCAGAAGCCGGAACTGGTCGACCAGACCGGCACCAGTTTCCTGTTCGAGTTCAGCAATCCGGATCAGCAGTTCTTTATTGACCTGAAAAATGCACCGGGCGCGGCAGGGCCGGGCACGATTGACAAACCGGACGTGACCCTGGCACTGGACAGCGAGCACCTTTCCACCGTGTTTGGTGGCGATCTCGCTGCCGTGCAGAAACTGTTCTTCGGTGGTGAGCTGAAAATCTCCGGCAACGTGATGGCCTCCAACAAGTTGACCGTGTTGCAGGACATGGACCCGAAACTGGCCGAACAGGAACGCGACAAGCGTGTGGCTGACGGTGGTGGTTCACAAGCTGCCGCCGCACCGGTCGAATCGCAGGAGCCGACCATGGTGGATGTGTTCAGTGCCATCGGCCACTTCATCGCCGACAACCCGGACCTGATCGAGAAGACCGGCACCAGCTTCCAGTTTGCGTTCAGCAACCCGGATCAGGATTTCTATATCGATCTGAAGAATGCACCGGGCACCGCCGGGCCGGGGCAACTGGACAAGGCGGATGTGACGCTGGAACTGGATACCAAACATGCGCCGACCCTGTTTGGCGGTGACCTGGCCGCCGTGCAGAAACTGTTCTTCGGTGGCGAGCTGAAGATCGACGGCAATGTGATGGCCTCCAACAAGCTCACCGTGTTGCAGGGCATGGACCCGAAGCTGGTGGATCAGGCGCGGGACAAGCGACTGGCCTCCGGCCAGCCGGACACCGCCGCCGCGCCACCGAAAAAGCAGAAAGAACCGCAGGCGGAAAAAGTGCTGCCGCAGCTGGCGGAAAAATTGTCCGCCATCGGCGGGCAGGGTGGTGTATTGCAGATCAAGGTACAACGCCCTGACAGTGCCTGGTTTATCGACCTGTCCGATTCGTCGCCTGCTGTCTCCAGCGGCGAAAAAGACGCTGCGGCGGTGATGACACTGGACGACGGCAAGCTGGCCGATCTGATTACCGGCAAGGTGGCCTTGCGCGCCCTGTATCAGCAAGGCGACATGCGCGTGGACGGTGATCTGTCGCTGGTACGCAAACTCGAACAAATCCTGTAACACCCGAATTCGGAGAAACGACAATGAAACGTAGAGTGAATGTAATCGGTGTCGGGATGACCAAGTTTGCCAAGCCCGGTGCCAGCGATGATTACCATGTGATGGCAAAGGCTGCAGGCCTCGCCGCCATGAAGGATGCCGGCATCCAGTACAGCGATGTGGAGCAGGCGTTCTGCGGTTATGTCTACGGCGATTCCACTTGTGGTCAGCGCGCCGTGTATGAGCTGGGATTGACCGGTATTCCTGTGGTCAATGTGAACAACAACTGCTCCACCGGGTCGTCGGCCCTGTTCCTGGCCCGCCAGGCCATCGAGGGCGGCTTGGCCGAATGTGTGATTGCGCTCGGTTTCGAGAAAATGGAACGCGGGGCGCTGGGCTCCAAGTTCAATGATCGCGAAAACCCCATGAGTCAGCATGCGCAGGTGATGATGGATGCGCAGGGTTTCAACCAGGCGCCGCCGGCGGCACAGATGTTCGGTGGCGCGGGCCGCGAGTACCGGTGGCAGCACGGCACCAAACGGGAAACCTTCGGCAAGATCGCCGAGAAGGCGCGCCGCCATGCCGGCAACAACCCCTACGCGCTGTTCAACCAGGTGCTGTCGCTGGAAGAAATCATGGCGTCCGACGAGGTGTTTGATCCGCTCACCCGCTTCCAGTGCTGTCCTCCCACCTGTGGTGCCGGTGCGGCGATCCTGTGCTCGGACGAGTTCGCGAAAAAGCATGGCATTGAGAATCCGGTGTATATCGCCGCCCAGGCCATGACCACGGATTTCGCCAGCAGCTTTGACGAAAAATCCATGATCAAGATGGTCGGCTACGACATGACACGCGCGGCTGCAGAGAGTGTGTACGAGCAGGCCGGCATTGGTCCGCAAGACATCAATGTGGTCGAGTTGCATGACTGTTTTACCGCCAATGAGCTGCTCACTTATGAAGGCCTGGGTCTGTGCCCGGAAGGCGGTGCGGAGCAATTCATCTGGGATGGTGACAACACCTATGGCGGCAAGTATGTGACCAATCCATCCGGTGGCCTGCTGTCCAAGGGCCATCCGTTGGGCGCCACCGGGCTGGCGCAATGTACTGAGCTGGTGTGGCAGTTGCGCGGTCAGGCGGACAAGCGTCAGGTAGACGGTGCACGGGTGGCCTTGCAGCATAACCTCGGTCTGGGTGGTGCCTGTGTGGTAACCATGTATCGCAATGACTGAGTACCGTAAAGACTGAACTGTCACATACAGGGTGCCGGCCTGCCGGTTCGCAGGCCGGCTTCCCTGTTAAGGAGGTCCGGGATGAATGCGGTAACGACAAAAAGTAAAAGCAAGGTAGTAAAGGCCAGCTTCTCACCGCGCCGGTCTTGGCTACGCCCACGGCATTGCCCACAACTTCGGCGCCCACTATCACACGCCCCATGGCCTGGCGAATGCCATTGTGCTGCCTCACGTACTCGAATATTCCGCCCCCGCCTGCATTGAGCGCCTGGCCGAACTGGCCCGCGTCAGCGGCCTGGAGCAGGGCGGTGAAACCGATGAAGCGCTGGCAGGAAAATTCATCAAACGTGTCCGCGAACTGAAACAGGAGCTTGGCATTCCCGAGAAGCTGGACGCATTGCGCAGCGAAGATGTTCCCGACATTGCCAGGGCTGCATTGCAGGAAGCGCATTTCAGTTATGCGGTACCGCGCTATATGAATCAGACGGTGTGTGAGGCACTGTTGAAGAAGATGCAGGCCTGAGGTTTTGTGGAAACGGGGACAACGATTTAATCGAACGACATGGCGCGAGTGGCTGGATCTCCACGAGTTCACCTGCGTTGCCCATGCCCAGCTATTAACCACACAGTGGCGGTGGCAATACAATAACGGATGGCCCAATTCGGCCATTGGCGGAGTGCCTCCGGCCCGATTGCTACAGTGACTCTATACTCAAACGAGCGATGAAAAATGGGTGGATTACACCTTCATGGATTGCTTCCTCAGTGAGCCCGTAGAACGATTCTGCTTTCCGTGATAGACGTCGGTGACACGCATGAATCACTAAATCTGGCACCCCTCCGCGCTTCATGCTTTCATGATCAATACCGAATCAGCCATTAGCGCAGCTAATTAGTCATGAAAGAGAACCTGAACGATCTGATCGCCTTTATGGCCGTGGCTCGGGAACAGAGCTTTACCCGCGCCGCCGCCGGGCTGGGTGTGTCCCAGTCCCCTCAGTCAGACCCTGCGTAACCTGGAGGAGCGGCTGGACCTGAAGCTGCTCAACCGCACCACCCGCAGCGTCACCACCACGGAAGCCGGCGACCGGCTGCTGGAACTGGTAGGGCCGGCGCTGGACGATATCGACGCCGGGCTGGCGGAGCTGCACTCGCTCAAGGGCAAACCCGCCGGCACCGTACGCATCACCGCCGATGAATTTGCCGTCTCCACCGTGCTGTGGCCAGCCCTGCAGCCCCTGCTGCGTGACCACCCGGATATCAAGGTGGAACTAAGCGTGGACTATGGACTGGTGGATATTGCCAAGGAACGATTCGATGCCGGGGTACGCCGCGCCGGACTGATTGCCAAGGACATGATTGCAGTACCGATCTGCCCGCCGATCCGCATGGTCGTGGTGGGCTCACCGGACTACTTCAACCGACACACGCCACCGCAAAAACCCCAGGACCTGGTGGCACACAACGCCATCAACCTGCGCCTGCCCACCCAGGGCGGCGTCTTCCCCTGGCTGTTTCAGGTACGCAAGAAAGAAGTGAAAACCCACACGGAAGGACAACTGGTATTCAACAGCATCCTGCAAGTGCTGCAAGCGGCCAAAGACGGCATGGGCCTGGCCTACCTTCCAGAAGCCCTGGCCCAGCCGGGACTGGACGACGGCAGCCTGATCTCCGTGCTGGATCGCTATAGCCACACCTTTCCCGGCTATCACCTCTATTACACCAGCCGCCGCAAGGCCTCCACTGCCTTTGCCATGGTGGTTGATGCCTTGCGCCTTACCTGAGAGCTCTCGAAACCAATCGACCGAATATAAAAAAGGGCGACCAACCTGGCCGCCCTTGATGCTGTCGCGATGTGTTACAAGTGATCCTGATAAAACTGCTGCAGTTTTGCCAACGCCTGATCCACCGCTTGCGGCTGATCGTACAGGTCATAATGGCTGGCACCATCGACCACCAGCAGATCCTTGTTTTTCGACGCCGCACGGCCATACAGCTCGTAGCCATCCCGGTGAGAACCGAAGGCCCCGGTCTTGCTGCCGATGATGACTTGCAGCGGCTGGGTCAGCAGATGCTCAGCCAGATGGAACGCATCGAAGGCCACTGCCGGTGCCAGCCCTGAGAAACGCAGCTTGTTGGGGGAACCCGGCTGCTGCCCGCGCGGCGTGGTGTAGTAATCCACCGCTTCCACCACATCAATATCGGTAATGCCTGCCTGCTCACACTCGTCTTTCGAGTTGGGAATATAGCCGGTGATCAGCGGCTCCGCCCCACGGGCCTCGGCGGTACGCTGCTGGCCAATGGCCTCCAGGGTCTGGATCGCTGCATTCGGGGACATATCCCCCTCGCGCATCAGCCGCCCATAGTTGGCCGCCACCACGGTGCCCACCGCCTTGATACGACGCTCCGTCATGGCCGCATGCACGGCATAACCGCCACCGCCACAAATACCCAGCACCCCGATGCGGCTCTCATCCACAAAATCCTGGGTCACCAGATAGTCCACCGCACAGCGGAAGTCCTCCACCCGGGTCGCCGGGTCTTCCAGAAAACGTGGCTCGCCACCACTTTCCCCCTGGAAGGACGCATCAAACGCCAGCGTCACATACCCCATTTTCGCCAGCCGGGCGGCATAGATCGCACCGGAGGTCTGCTCCTTGCAGCTACTGATCGGGTGCGCACAGATAATCGTGGGGTACTGCCGGGACGCATCAAAGCCTTCCGGGAAGTACAGATTGGCGGCCACATCGACATTACGGTTCTTGAAGCTCACAGCTTTCATGGTCTTACCCTCTTGTGAATCCATTAGGTTGGTCAGTGACTATGGGATTCACGGTAGCAAGCGGGGATTGTTCTGATTAGATGGCAATTTAAGGAAGGGGTTATTAGCTTAGCCAATGAATTAAGGCAGTACTACATTTTCGACACTGCGCTTTACTGCATGATGCAATATCTTCCCAGATCTCTTATTTCGTACCCCAAAGGGGGGTAGGCCAGCTCCATGTCTACGAGCACCTAAACCCCACTCTCAATCGCCAAACTAGACCGCATCATCGCCTTGTCTCGATCTGACGGAGCACCAAAAAGCTTGTGGTAGTCGCGGCTGAACTGGGACGGGCTTTCATAACCGACCAGGTAATCAACGCTGGCCACGTCCTGCTCGCTGAATAGCAGCCGCCAGGCTTCCTGCAAACGCACCCGCTCCTGGAACTGCACCTGGGTTAGCTGGCTGATGGTCTTGAAATGCCGATGAAAAACGCGGGGCTTATATTCGGCATAGCGGTCAGCTCCCCGACTTTGAAAGACTTTTGATAATTCGCATGCATCCAAGTCGTGACCCGACCGATGCGAGTGATGTCGCTGTCTTTCTGCCGATTTGGTGTAACGCCGCCGCCCCCCCCCAGCGGCGAGCACAACAGGCTCCAACAAATTTCCCTGCGTATAAGCGGCGCCATCTTTTCGCAAGCGGCCAGTATCTTGAGCGGTTATAGATTGACTAAACAACCTGGCTGGCAAAAATGAATCCGAGGCAGAAGCGACAACCTGTGGCGCTAGGGAGCTGGATCAGGTTAAAAGATTATGCATAAGCCATTGGGCGGCGCAGGGTAGCAGGACAGCGATTCGTGGCCACATTTGCTGTTGTGTGATGCAGGCTGCTGATTGTCCAGAGGTGTCCAAGCGAGTCCATCAAAATCCCGATTCTTTGTATAGGTTGTAGTTCAGGGTCTTGGCTTATGGTTGTCGATAGTCAATAAATACAGCCTAAACACACCTGTACATCATAGGTGTATTAAGGCTTCTATGGCGTTGGCTACTCGCTGGTGAGCTATTTTTCGCTCCTCAAAATAATCATACCGATCATAAATCCCCTCAACCCCCTTCAGCTTGTGATTCAAACACCTCTCCGCCACATGGCTCGGCACACCTTCCGCAGCTGCGAGGCTGCGGAAGGTGCGTCGCAGGTCGTGGATGGTGAAGTGTTCCAAGTCGTCCATTTTGTTGGGTGGCTGCACCTTCCGGCCAGCCTCTCGGCCAAATAGCTTGGAAATGGCGCGGTTCAGGGTGTCAGGGCCCATGTGGGGGCGTTTGCTGGCGCGCCTGGCAGGGAACACATAGGGGGAGCCGCAGGCATGGCCTTGCTGTACCTTTAGCCACTCAATGGCTTGGGTTGGCAGAGGGATGGTGATCGATGCGCCAGTCTTGCTGCGCTCTTTGGAGAGATCCCAGATTCCGGCCTCGAGGTCGAATTCTTCCCAGCGGGCCTCGCATAGCTCGCTTTTTCTCACGCCTAGCACCAGGAACAAGCAGCAGGCCCGATAGTTGTCTCGACCAAAGCTGCTGATGTGCTCCCGGAAGACCCCAAAGGAATGTTCGATTTCTTCCAGCGTCAGGGTGCGCTCCCGGCTGGCTTCGACGCCGCCGGCGTCGCTGACGGTGAAGGGACTGGCCGGGTTGTTCTGGCACAGGTCCAGTTTGATGCCATGACGAAACAGCTGCTTCATGTACATCAGGGTGTCATTGGCGATGGTGGGGCGGTTGCTGCGCTGAACGCGCTGCAGGACTGCCCGGATATCCCTTGGGGTGACGTCGGCAATCGGGTAGAGGCCGATCACCGGGTGGATTTCTTTCTGGTAGATGCGCTTGGGGATGTTGGGGTGTTTCAGGCGCCGGGACAGATCGGTCTCATGCCAGTCCTGGAAGAGGTCTTTGACGGTGCGGATGTCGGGCTGGACAACTTTGGCCCTTTCCTGGATTGGGTCGGTGCCCGTTCGGATGCCTTGCTTGGTCAGCACAGCGGCTTCCCGGGCGTCACCCAGGGACATCTGGGGGTATTGGCCCAAGGTAATCTCGTGGCGCTTGCCTTGGGCGCTGTAGCGCAGCATCCAGTAGGGCGTGCCTGACTTGCGCACGCAGAAATAGAGGCCGCCACCATCGGTATGCTTCTTGGGGGCCTGCTTTGCCAGGGACTTGATCTGAGTGGCGCTGAGTTTGCTCATTTTGACCTTGTGGCGTTTGAGCCTATAAAAACAGGCTGCCCACCACTTTTTTTTTGTTGATTAAAGAGAAAAATTCTCTGTTATCAATGGTATGCAGGCAGTCTCTTGATGGCTGCCCACCATTTCAGGTCAATATAGGTGTCAGGGAGGGAAAAGTCACGTTTTTGCCCACCATTTTGCCCACCACTTTTGTCTGGATAGTGGTGGATGGCAGTGGATTTCCATGGATTGAGTTTCGAATTTAATTCTTTAAAAACAACGTATTAAATACGATTATGGACTTACCTGGATTTTACTCGATATTCTGGATCTGCTCGCGCATTTGCTCGATGAGCACCTTCAGCTCCACCGCGGCAGCGGTGGTTTCGCTGTCCACGGATTT
>JAKSCN010000156.1 GCA_022360595.1 Chromatiales bacterium | reverse complement strand
TTGTTAAATTTGATATCAGCATGATTCGCCTATTGGAACAACAAAATAACGAGCAATATTACATAACTGAAGAGATGGCAAAAATTGTCAAAAAAGCAGGCTACCTTAGCGTAGCTGAAGGGATAGAGAGCAAAACAATGTTAAACCGAGTTATCGAGTTAGGATTCGACTACGCTCAGGGATACCTTTTTGGCAAACCTTAATATCATTCGTATAGACAGTTTTGGATAATAAGTGTAATTGGTCGATGAAGGGTCAGCCGGTAGAGTCAGTCCCCCCCGCCAAGAGATGAAGCCACTTGAGCTACAACCATCTGAGCGAATATGAACGATACTAGGGCCTGTTAACACTAACTTCCCACCCTTACACACCAAGTGAGCTTGGCATCAATGAAAATACCAACGGATTGATCAGGCAGTATTTTCCCAAAAGCACCGATTTTGATACGGTGAAGTATGCGTTGAATCAACTCAACAACAGATCGAGACCCACAAGAGATTATCGGTCACCGAATGAACTATTTATGGGGTGGTGAGAAGATTTACTCACTGCGCAATTGAATTGCAGTTATTACTTGAAACCGCCATATAGAGATTACTAACAATAGAGCATATTTCTTTAAATATCTTGCATTTACACTCATTTCACCTTGTTATATCGAATACGCATAATAGATCTAACTCCAATATAATCAGATAGTTACATAACTATTTTATAGAAATGGCAGCTCTTGGAATGATCACAAAGGCAATTTGTCAGAGGCCCCAATACCCGATATAATCGCCGCATCATGAAATAGCATCTACATAATTGCGGTAGCGCCTTTCTTATCCTGTTCCATCGCCAGATAGTGGATGCAGTCCATCGCTATGCTACCGCGTTAATCCCACTTTTCTTAAAACATCTATGAAGCCAAGGCTTCAAGGGATTATTACTATGTATAACTTGCTATTAGATATTTCTAAGCGCCCAGAGCCCTTCTCCTGCTATACGGCAAAAGAGTTATGGACTCGGCCACACCTCGCACAACAGATGCTCGGGTATCACCTCAACCAGAACACCGACCTCGCTTCCCGGCGGTTTGAGTCCATTGATTATGTGGTGGAGTGGATTGACACCCAATTGAGACTATCCAAAAAACGCGTATGTGATCTTGGTTGCGGACCTGGACTTTATACACAGCGATTCGCAGCCAGAGGTGCACAGGTAACTGGCGTAGATTTCTCCGCCCACTCTTTAGCGTACGCCAGAAGTCAAAGCGGGAGCAGTATTCAGTATATAGAGGCTGACTATCTTTCTGATCCGTTGCCCTCAGGCTTCGATTGTATAACGCTTATCTATACCGACCTTTGCGCATTATCCCCAGCGCAAAGAGGTAAACTGTTAAACCGTATGCGCAAGATGCTCAATCCCGATGGAAACATTGTTTTGGATGTTACCAGTACTGCTTCGTTTACACGAAAAAAAGAGATAACTCTCATTCAAGAAAAGCTAATGGGAGGATTTTGGGCAGCAGGTGACTATGTCGGAATACAACAAACCTTTTTATACCAAGAGGAATGCCTATCTCTAGACCGCTATCTTATCGTCGAACCAAGCGAAACCTGGGAAATCTTCAATTGGTTTCAGCACTTCACACCAGAGAGCATCGAGGCTGAATTGAAGCATGCAGGCTTCAATGTAAAGAAAATGGTTGGAGATCTGAGCGGAGAAAAGTTGGAGCCTGAGAGCGATCTTATAGGAATAATCGCATCTCCTATGTAGTTTAAAATTCGGCAATGCCCTATTTGAGGCATTGCCGAATCTCTATAAAGATATTTGCCCTGGGATTTTCATTTAAAAGAGAAGCATAGCTAATCAGTCACATTCCACCTTACAGGCTGAACCATCAGAGCCACAATCGGCTCGCATAACAACCATTGAATTTTTAACACCAGGTACTTTGCATACACTGCGTGTCCGTAACGTAAATTTAATGCCTTCTGCATAATTACAGGCAATTTTATAGAGCCCATTCTTCTGCGAAACTGCGACACTCGAAGGCTTAATCATCTTTACTTCAGCAGGAGGAAGCGCGCAGGTGACATACCCCATAAATTCACCATCGGAAGATTCCCACAGCGCATTGTACTTACGGCGTTTGAATTCAGCATAGCTATCGCACTTTTCAGGCTTAGCCGCCTTTGGGTCCCGCTCAAATCCACAAGTAGATTTAAACATACGCTTCACCTCTTCCTCTGCTGGACAGTCCACAATCTGTCTGGCCTGAGATATATCAGGGCATAGAATCGTGTTACTGGCCAAAGTAGAACTGGAAATCATAGGTGCAGTAATACCAAACACCAAGGCAAAAGCGTACTGTTTCATGTTTTACTCCATGACTACTATTCTGAGGGACAAAGGATAGGAATACCTGCTTCTATTTTCAAGTACTTTTAAGTAAACAGGATTACTCCTGTGCACGAGTATTTTGGACAACTGGTTCAAATTTCACGCAGACAATAGATAATATCAATTTGGCGCATCAGAATGAATAGAGGCATCTTTCATTAGTACCACAGATCAGCTGCATTCTTAAAATTTATCCTAATGCCGCTGGTCAGAAAGGCACCGTTCTCAACTCTTTTGTGCGTATCGATAATGATGACTACCTGCAGCCTGGTCAGAAAAATCCCGGGCTGCAGGCAGCGTAAAACACAGCGTATTACTCGCCGGTGTAGTTGGCTCCTAGATATTGCCCCCCCAAACTCAGAAACACGTACAGCTTGCGCTTCGATTCGTCACTCACTTTGTCGTTGTTAAAGACCACGACCCACTCCTTCTGAACACCGAATCTCTTCTGTTCCACACTGACTGCCTTCACCGGTTTCCAGCTCGCATCGATTTTCCCCTTATCGGCAATTCGTTGCACTACCTTGGTGGCAATGGTCTCCGCATGCTCCTGACTAATGGGTTTACTTGCGTGACTGTGACCACCGCCCGCGCTAGCTGCCAGTGAAATAAAACTCAATACGAGAACTGAGATAAAAGCTTTGATATGCATGTTGGTTTTCTCCTGTGATTAGTCAATACTGTCGCGCTTTTTTCGGGTCGAGGGCTTAGCATCAGCAACCGGCGTGGCTTTCGATCCATCCACCTGCTGATAGGCGCCCTTCACCGTCAACTCAATCATGACCGGGGACGAACTGTTACTCTTCCAATACCAGCCGTGGGTTCCCGCAAAAGGTGCACTCACCACGCCCTGATCTGCTTTTGAAGTATCCTTTTTGAAGGTCTCAAAATAGCCTGTCTGGTCTCCTTGTGGCTCGCCATGCAGGTCATAGAACAGCTCACCCCCATCGGTCTGCCAGGCGTATTCCATCGAGGTGCCTTCAGCCATCAGCAGCTTGAACTCCTTTTCACCGCGCGGTGGAATCCGAATACTGAAGGTGTCTTGCCGCGATGGCTCGGGTGTCAATGTAGAAGGCTTGGCAATTGCCGATGAGATCACCCCTTTGGTGGGCTTGGCTGCAACAGCAAACTCCTCCGGGTTACTAGTGTGCGAGTAACCGTGCATCTGCATGAGAAACAGCAGAGCACCGGCAGCAACCAGACCGTAGTTGGCCGCCAGACTGAAGGGGCGAAAGGAGTCACGTTTTCGCCAGGCCGCGATCAGGACCAGCATTGCTGCCAGTGCCGTGATCTGCCCCAGCTCGATACCGACATTGAATGAGATGATATTGAGCAGCAGTTCATCCTCGCTCAACGGCAGTTCCTGCAGGCGCGTGGATAGCCCAAATCCGTGAATCAGCCCCAGGCCGATGATCATCATCATCATGTTGGGCGGATTGACTCCCAGGTACTTGCGGAAACCATCAATATTGGCGAAAGCGATATAGATAACGCTCAGCCCTATCACCGCATCAATCAGAAAGTAGTTCAATTGGATACCGTTGAATGTGGCATAGATCAGCGTGACGCTGTGCCCGACGGTAAAGGCAGTGACGTATTTGGCTATATCCCTGAACGAGGTCAGGAAAAAGATAATGCCGAATACAAACAGCAGATGGTCATAGCCGGACAACATGTGTGTTGCACCAAGCCACATATAGCGCAGATTACCACCCTCAATAATGGCAAGTTTATCGGCCTCGGACATACCGTGCGCAAGGGCGAATTGAGGGACCAGCGACAGGGCCAGAAGACCGAATATCACTGGAACGATTTTGGTTTTCGAAAACATTTCGAATTAAGCTCCATTGTCTTTTTTGCATGCAGATTTCAATCGTCCGCGCCGAAGCACGCCAAAGAGATTGACTAGCGGTCAAACCACTTGGCGAACTTGGAGCCAATTGAAATCACGGGAACCGCTACGTCTCGGCTCAAGAGCCTCACGCAGGCGGCAGCAGTTTAAGAAAAGCCTTAGAGCGGTGGTGCGCGCAGTGGTGGGTAGAGTAGATATCGCCTGGGAAGAAACGTGACTTCATCGCGCCGACGATAGGCCACTCGCCGCGAATGGATAAATGGAAAGATGAAAAAGGCAATAACCGCAAAAATCAGCGGCAGCAGCTTACCCAAGGTGTTTTTCAGTAGACCATCCTGTGTGGCATCCAGTTCTGACACCGAACCCAGGTGGTGGTCAACATGGGAGGAATCTAACGATGAGTGCGCCCCACCCTGGCTGTGGTGATCGAGAGACGTATCGGAAAGAAACGTGCTATGAGCGTCACCACCATCGTGATCAAAATCGTGTACATGCGGCTTGAACCCCTGCACAAACAGCAACGCCGTGGCAAGCATGAGCACGCTTAACAGTAGAAGGCGATTGTTTGTCCGGTGTAGGCGATTCATGTGGCGAGTATACCTGAAAACGCCTGTTGAGAGTCAACCTACAGCTAGCATTTTGCAAACCAATTGCTAGCTTTTGAGGTTAACTCATCAAGCAACCTGCAGGTAGATCACGTGTAGTCTACCCCTTCAGCCACCCAAGCAACCGGGTAAGCGACCCAACCAGGGGCTTGGGCTCATACTTGTTCACGAAGACCAATCCCCAGCGCTCTTTGCATTCCGACATCCAGTCCTGCTCGTAGTGTTCATTGCCGACCAGAAAATCGATTAACTCAACCTTGTCGGTATCAATCACATGCTCCATCAGGCAGGTGGTCAGTATCGAACCGGGGAAATAGCGTTGCCAGGTCTCATCGTAGGCCAATCGAAAAATGCTGGCCTTGCCGTGCACCACGAACCAAATCTGCCCGGCAGCAGGCTGACCGTCTATGTAGAGGATGGCCAAGCGCAACCATCCGGGCTGCTGGGCCATAGTGTTCACCAACGCCGGGACAAAGCCGGTGAAGCGCTCCCCCCCCTTCCAGTTGGCCTTGTAGATGGTGTTGTAATCGGCCGCTGCCTGCTCCAGATCATCACCGGTGTACAGGCGTATTTCGTAGCTGTGCTCACGCTGCAGCTTGCGACGCTTGCGGGCAATGGTATTGCGCACCCAGGAAGGTCGTTCAGCCAGGTACTGTTCG
>JAKSCN010000231.1 GCA_022360595.1 Chromatiales bacterium | reverse complement strand
TGAAAAACTTCAGGATTATTAGAAAAGTAAAAAAGAGCTTTATTATCCGTAGCATTTATTATTTCCTACTATGGGTATACGCCTAAAAAGCGGTTTTAGGCGCAAGGCTGGAGATGGAATTTCTTATAAATAAGGACACATCCATGATTATTATCATTACCTTCCCACGGCTGAGCAGTTACTACTTACCAAGAATAATCGAATTACCGCAATTTTAAGTAACTGGATAAATGATCGAGATCAATAGATCATACTAAAGACTGTTGACCACCCAACGCCAGGCAATCACCACCGCCAGCAGTGACACCAGCGCGGCCAAACTATAGGTCACCATCGGCCCGGCGCTATCCCAAAGATAACCGCTGGCCAGACTCCCCATCGCTCCGCCCAAACCGAAACTGAGACTGCTATAGAGGGCTTGCCCACGCCCCTGGTGACGGCCGGTAAAATAGTGGTGCACCAGATGAATAGCCGCCGCATGAAAGGTGCCGAAGGTAGCCGCGTGCAGAGTCTGGGCAAAGAGCATAATCCAGAGGGAGTCGGCAAATTCACCAATCAGTAGCCAACGTAGCGCTGCCAACAACAAGCTGGCAATCAGCACATTACGAGCCCCAAAACGACGCAGCAGGTGATGCATTACCAGAAAAATCAGCACCTCGGCAATCACACCAAGGGCCCATAACTGGCCGATCAAGGTCTTTGAATAACCCACCGCTTCCATATGAATGGAGTAGAAAGCGTAGTACGCCCCATGCCCGGCCTGAAGCAGAAAGCAGACTACAAAAAAGGCGATCACTGCAGGCAGTTTAAGAATCGATGAAATGGCAGGCTGTTCGACACTATGGGGTTCAACCGCTGGATCTTTGATCACCAGACTGGAGAGCCAGATCGCACCGTAGAAGGCCAGTAGCACCGGCAGCACAACCTGGGCCCCTTGGGCATCCACGGCGATACCCAGCAATGCCACCACCACAATAAACCCGATAGAACCCCACACCCGGATACGGGCGTAATGCTCTACCTGTTTGCCCAGGTAACAGAGCGTCACCGCCTCAAACTGTGGCAATACCGCATTCCAGAAGAAGCTGAACAGCACCATCACCAGTCCCAGTTCCCAGAAACCGGTGAGCCAGAAAACACCAACAAAAATCAAAGTGGTGAGTAGCGAACCGATCCGAACAATCGACATCCGCTGTCCCAGATGATCCCCCAGCCACCCCCAGACATAGGGAGCGACAAATTTGGTCGCCATCGGAATCGCCATCAGCTGCCCGATCTGCAGGGCATTGAACCCCAGATCCTTGAGATAGAGACTCCAATACGGGATCAGCGCCCCAAGGGCGCCGAAATAGAAGAGATAGAAAGCCGACAGACGCCAGTAAGGCATCAGCGCCGGCTCAATACAGAGAGATCAAGAAACAAGTGGGATTGGCTCATTCAGCAGAGGCCGGAATCACGGGAGTCTCGACAGTGATATCGCCATTCTGGCCACGCTGACGCAGCAGGTGGTCCATCAACACAATGGCCAACATCGCTTCCGCAATAGGTGTCGCCCGAATACCGACACAGGGGTCGTGTCGCCCTTCGGTGACCACCTCAATCGGCTCACCCTGCATGTTCACACTGCGCCCGGGCAGACGCAGGCTGGAGGTCGGCTTCAGCGCCATGCTGACCAGGATATCCTGGCCGCTGGAGATACCTCCCAGCACACCACCGGCGTGGTTGCTCAAAAAGCCTTCCGGCGTTATCTCATCCCGATGCTCCGAGCCCTTCTGGGTAACTGAATCGAAACCGGCCCCAATCTCGACCCCTTTCACGGCGTTGATACTCATCATCGCGTGAGCGATATCGGCGTCCAAACGGTCGAAGATCGGCTCACCCAACCCCGGCGGCACACCGGTCGCCACCACATTGATGCGAGCGCCAATGGAGTCGCCCTCTTTACGCAGGGCATCCATATAGGCCTCCAGCTCTGGCACCTTATCAGGGTCGGGACAGAAGAAGGGGTTCTGCTCCACCTGATCCCACTCAAGCTTGTCGGCCTTAATTGGGCCAAGCTGGGCCATATAACCGCGAATTTCAATACTAAACTGATCTTTCAGGTACTTTTTGGCGATACCGCCAGCCGCTACCCGCATAGCCGTTTCACGGGCTGAGGAACGACCGCCACCGCGATAATCGCGGGTACCGTACTTCTGAATATAGGTGTAGTCGGCGTGACCGGGACGGAAACGATCCATGATCTTCGAATAGTCCTTGGAGCGCTGATCGGTGTTGTGAATGATCAGGCCGATTGGCGTGCCGGTGGTTTTCCCCTCAAACACCCCCGAAAGAATCTTCACCTCGTCAGCCTCACGACGCTGGGTAGTGTGGCGCGAAGTACCCGGTTTACGCCGATCAAGATCGCGCTGCAGATCCTCTTCAGTCAATGTCAGGCCGGGAGGGCAACCGTCGACAATACAGCCGATGGCGGGGCCATGGCTCTCGCCGAACGAAGTGATTGTGAACAGCTTTCCGAATGTATTTCCTGACATAACGAACGATCTTTATAACTTATGAACAATAACAAAACGGGGCCCGCAGGCCCCG
>JAKSCN010000489.1 GCA_022360595.1 Chromatiales bacterium | reverse complement strand
TCTCCGCCTGATCGTCCAGGTGATGGGCGGTGAGTAGCAGGTCACCCGGCTTCATCAACTGGCTGAAAGCGGCATAACGGGCTTCCCGCGCCTGAGCTTCGAGACTCTGCCCGATCTCCTTGGTCACGGAGAGCGCAATCTGCTGATAAGGTATGTTCAGAGAGTTGCAGATCCGGGCGCAATGTTCACCCCACTTATCCGCTGCCTGCTGCAAGCCGTGATTGATATGAACAGCGAGAATCTGGAGCTGCTGCAACGCTTCCAGTTGTACCGCAAGATGGAGCAAGACGGCGGAGTCCAGCCCACCGCTGTACGCCACTAGAAGGCGCTTATACGGCTGATGCCGGTCAAGTCGTTGCTGTAGATAGTGCGAGGTCAGAGACATACATTCAGTCTCTTACACTCCCCTGCCGCAGATTGCGGCAGGAGGGTAGTTTCTGCTCAGCTAGTGAAGTCGCCGTATGACATGAGACGCTGATAACGATCTTCCAGCAGTTTATCAACAGGTACATCACTGAGGGTCTCAAGAGTTTCGACCAGGCTGTTTTTCAGATTACGCGCCATGGTTTCGGCATCGCGGTGCGCACCACCAAGAGGCTCAGGTACAATGCCGTCGATCAGTCCCAGCTCTTTGAGGCGATCAGAAGTGATGCCCATCGCTTCTGCCGCTAATGACGCTTTCTCGGAGCTCTTCCAGAGAATCGACGCACAACCTTCTGGTGAAATCACTGAGTAGGTGCTGAATTCCAACATCAACACGCGATCAGCAACGCCGATTGCCAAGGCGCCACCGGAGCCGCCCTCACCCATCACCGTACTGATAACCGGCACTTTCAATCCAGCCATCACTAGCAGATTGCGGGCAATCGCCTCACTCTGGCCACGCTCCTCCGCGCCGATCCCCGGATAGGCGCCAGGGGTGTCAATAAAAGTCAAAATCGGCAGCTTAAAACGCTCGGCAGTCTGCATCAGACGCAGTGCCTTACGATATCCTTCAGGTCGCGGCATGCCAAAATTACGATAGATCTTATCCTTGGTGTCACGCCCCTTCTGGTGGCCGATCACCATCACCGATTTGCCATCGAAGCGGGCTATTCCGCCAACAATGGCGTGATCATCCGCGTAGGCCCGATCACCATGCATCTCCTGAAAGTCCTCGAACATATGCTCAATGTAATCCAGCATATAGGGACGCTGAGGATGACGCGCCAACTGGGCAATCTGCCAAGGTTTCAGGCTGGAGAAGATTGACTCGGTCAGAGCACGGCTCTTACTTTCCAGACGGGTGATCTCGTCCTGGATATTGATTTCGTTGTCGTCGCCAACCAGTCGCAGTTCTTCGATTTTTGCCTCAAGTTCGGCAATCGGTTGTTCAAATTCTAGGAAGTTAAGATTCATGGGCGAAATATACCGGAATCGGCCAGGATATGACAGACTCTGATGGCCAGAGGCTGATCTATGTCTATGTAAAAAATTGCTTCACAGCCATCAGCATTCAACATTAATAACAATCCCTAACCAATTAATTATCAAATGTTTTATTAAAAAATATAAAGTTATTTCTCGGGAATCTTTGATCAACAAGGCTAGAGTCTGTTAACACGAGTTTGACCGCCACTGCTGGATCTAAGAGAAGGCGCCTACACTGCTCTCTTGTTCCCGTTGATTGCGCCGGACACCGTAAACCACCTCGACATTACCGGCCCCTAAAAACTTGTTCAGCCGCTTGAGCAGCTCATCGGTGGGCTTGATCCGCCACTCATCACTCAGTTCCATGACTCCCCGGGCGGTTTCACCGGTATAACCGACCCGCAGGCTGCACCCCCCTCCCTGATAGGCTGCGAGCAGTTGAGCCAGTTCCCGCACAAAATTTTTCGGCACAGCTCCTGTCTCCAACAGCGTATGCCAATCCACCGTCAATTTGAGGTGACTCGCCTGTAGATTGCGCGCCTGCTCGAATTCATAGACCTGCTCCGCGCGCAGGCTCAAGCCGCCCCGATACTCGTCATAAGAGAGATTACCCACCAGCACAAGAATACGATCCGTGACCAACTGCTCGTGGTACTCCTCATACACCTCCGAAAAGAGCGTCGCTTCGATCCGTCCGCTCTTGTCATCGAGTAACACACTGCCCATACGCCCACGCGGCGTCGGGCGGTGGCTGACGCTCATCGCCAGACCGGCAACCATCACCCGTTGACCACCCCGTTTACGGAACTGCCCACCATTGCCCCCACCGGCTGAATCGAGAGAGAGCTTGGAGATATTGGTCACACCCAGTCCAGCCATCTCCGGCAGATAACGGTCAATGGGATGTCCGGTGAGATAGAGGCCCAACGTCTTCTTCTCACCTTCCAGGCGTAGCTCGTCATCCCACTCATCCAGATTGGTCGGCACGCCCTGCAGATCGGGCTCAATAGCCGTCTCCTCGCCCCCTCCCATGCCAAACAGATCATTCTGCCCCGCCGCCTGAGTTGCGTGGTGCTGCTCGGCCATTTTCAGGGCAACCGGAAGCTGTTCCATCAGGGTGCGGCGATTACTGCCCAACTGATCCAGTGCACCAGCCCTAATCAGGGATTCCAGCACCCGCCGGTTGGCCTTGCGTAGATCGATGCGGCGGCAGAACTCAAACAGATCACTATATGGCCCGTCTGCCTGACGAGCCTGAATAATACTCTCGATGGCCGATTCACCAACCCCTTTGATCGCCCCCAGACCATAGACCACGGTACTGTCACCGGAGACAGTAAAAACATGCTCTGAGTGGTTAATGTGTGGCGGTGTCACCTCCAACTTCATATTCCGGCACTCATCAATCAGCGTCACCACCTTATCGGTGCTATCCATGTCCGCCGAGAGTACCGCTGCCATAAAGGCCGCCGGATAGTGCGCCTTGAGCCACATGGTCTGATAGGAGACCAGGGCGTAGGCCGCCGAGTGGGATTTGTTGAAACCGTAACC
>JAKSCN010000359.1 GCA_022360595.1 Chromatiales bacterium | reverse complement strand
CGCGCTGACTGTTATTGCTTGCGCCTGTTTCGCTGTTCTGGTTGTCGTCGGTGTTGTCACCCTTCTTGTCGACACTGGATGATTGAGTGGTATTGTTTTGTTGATCGTCACCATCGCCATTGTCGGAAGGCTGGTGGTGTGTGCCGCTGGATGTGCTGTTTGACTCTTCGCCGGATTGCTGCCGCTCTTGCTCAGCGGGTTGGGGTTGCTGCTTTTGTGGCTGGCTATTGTCGCTCTGTTGATTTTGTTCGGTTTGTTCTTGCTTTGGCTGTGAAGCTTTCTGCTGTTGCTCTTTTTTCTCTATCACTTCACGGGCTATAGGGTCTGTCTTGGCCAGTTGTGATTTGGTTAGTTGCAAATTGTGTCGGCCATCAGCGTGCTGAGGATTTTCGTCTAGCAGTTGGAGATAGCTCTCTGCCGCGGCAGTATAGTCACCCAGTTGGTATAGGGCGTTGCCCAGGTTGTAGAGGGCTTGCTCCCGCACCACTGGGCGCTGCGTCTTTTTGAATGATTCAGCAGCGCTTCGATAATCTCCGTTTTTATATTGGGCTACTCCTATACGGTAGTTATCGGTAAAGGCTTTCGCCGCGGCGGTATAGTTGCCTTCCGCAAGCAGCGCCGCGCCACGTTGCTCGCTATTCTGTAACCACTCTGGAGCGGCCAGTGCGGCACTGATGGTTAGGGCAAGGAGTAGGGCTGCGGTGATGATGGCCCGATTCATTTACCCAACTCCCTGGCTGTTTGATTTTGTGCCCATTGTGTGCGGCGAAAGCTGGGTATAACCCATAGCATGATGAGAATCACCAGTCCGTAGAAGCGTTCGTTCCAGATCAGGGTGGTCTCTTGTGCCAATGCTTTTGTTTTGGCGTTGGCAGTGATGGTTTGAATCAAGGCATAGGTATCGTTGGATTTGAAATTGGCGCGTTGGTAGAGGCCACCACCTGCCTCGGCGAGTGCCTCTAAAGCCACCTCATCCAATGGCGAATTGATAACTCTGTTTTCCGAGGTTGTCATGAAACGCTGGCCATGAGCGCCGGGGACTGGTCCGCCGCCCGGGGTGCCAACTCCGAGCAGATGTACCCGAATCTCCTCCTGGCGCAGCGCTTGTAACTGTTCGATTAATTGGGTATCGGCAAAATCACCGTCGCTAATAATCAGAATCGAACGGCTGTTCTCTGCCGGTTGTGCAGAGAGTAATCGCTTGGCCTGTTCCAGTGCGCTGCTTAGGCGGCTGCCTTGCAGTTGGGACGGAAGCAGTTCAGTGGAGATAGCGGGTAGTCGGTTGAGCAGTGCGTCGCTGTCTTCGCTGATTGGAGCGATGACATGAGCGATTGAACCAAAGGCGATCAGACCGACGGCGATACCACTGTTTTGGGTGAGTAGATCCTCGATCTCCTGGCGGGCGCGGGTGAGGCGTGTCGGACGAACATCCGCCACCTCCATGGAGCGGGAGATATCCAGGAGGATTACCAGATCAGCACCCGGTGTGAATAGGTTGATCTGGCGGGCATCCCAACGTGGCCCGGCCAGTGCCAGACAGAGCAGCAACCAGAGCAGGCTCCAGCGAAGGATATGGTTGTTGCTTTGAGGTGTCTGCTCATGTTGACCTGTGAGATAAGGCAGTAGGTGTGGGTCGGCGTACGCCTCCAGGCGGTTGTCTCTATTTCGGGGGCGATTGCGCCGCACCCAGATGGCGATAACCGGTATTAACAGCAGTGCCCATAGCCAGTGGGGGGCAGCAAAGTGGAAGTGCCAGTCAGCCAT
>JAKSCN010000521.1 GCA_022360595.1 Chromatiales bacterium | reverse complement strand
ACTGGATGCGATATTCCATCACGCACCGAGCCTGATGTTCATCAAGTCGACCGATCTGCGCTACCAGATGGTCAACCCAAAATTTCTCGAACTGCTGGGTAAAACAGAAGAGGAGGTCCTCGGCCAGGATGATTTTGTCGTGTTCAGCCCGGAGGATGCCAAGGATATCCGCAGAACCGACCAGATGGTCACCCAGAAACGCATGCCGCTACAGGTAGAGTTGAGTTTCAACACAAAACTGGGACGCCGCCACTTTCTGAGCAACAAATTTCCGCTATTCAACGAAGACGGCGAGGTCTACGGCGTAGGCGGCATCACCACCGATATCACTGACAAGGTGGCCGCCGAAGCCGAGGCAAAAATCACCAACATGGTCTTCGAAGCGGCTGCCGAAGCGGAGCTGGTAATGAGCGACAGCGGCAAAGTGATCACCAACTCCTCATTCACCCGTATCACCGGCTATCCGAATGACCATGCTGTCAGCTTTGCCCTGTCACTGCTCCACGACCACCCCGAGATCGAAATCGAGCTGCGGAAAAGCGGCCGCTGGCAAGGTGAGAGCACCCGCCGCCGCGCCAATGGCGAAAACCTGCCGATCTGGGTTTCGATCAGCCTGGTGGAGGACATCAATAACCAGAAGAGCTACATCGCCGTCTTCTCGGACATATCCAACCTCAAAGAGGCTGAACAAAAACTGGAAAAGCTGGCCCACTACGACAATCTCACCGGCCTGCCAAACCGTACCCTCTTTTACGATCGATTCGACTCGGCGTTGGCCCGCTCCGCACGCAATAACACCCAAACCGGGCTGCTGTTTGTCGACATCGACCGCTTCAAACTGATCAATGACAGCTACGGGCACGATATTGGTGACCAGATCCTGATCGACGCGGCAAACCGCATCACCCACCACATTCGTCCCGGGGACACTGTCTGTCGCCTTGGCGGTGACGAATTTACTGTCATTCTGGCCGATCTCGATCGTCCGGGCCGCGTGCAGAACATCGCCCGCCGCATTCATAGCGAACTGCGCAAGCCCTATAAAATCGGCAACAAGGAGATCATCTCCTCAGCCAGTATCGGTATCGCGATCTACCCGGATGATGGCAACAGTGTGCACCTGCTGCTGAAGCACGCCGACACGGCCATGTACCACATCAAAGAGCGTGGTCGGAACGACATCATGTTCTTTGACAAGACGCTAAACGCTGAGGCAGAGGCGCGTATCGCCCTGGAAGAGAGCCTGCGTAGCGCGATTAAATCGGATGAGCTATTCCTGGTCTTCCAGCCCCGCTTCCACATCACCGCCCAGCGCATTCTATCAGTAGAAGCGCTCATTCGTTGGAGGCACCCTGAAAAAGGGATGATTCCACCCTCCGACTTCATACCCCTGGCGGAAGAGAGCGGCATGGTTGTCGAACTTGGACAGATGGTGCTGCGCAAAGCTTGTGAACGCGCTCGTATCTGGAACCGGTTGAGTGAAACACCAGTGCCTGTCTCGGTCAATCTCTCGACCCGCCAACTGCATGACCCTGATCTACTCAGCGATATTCAGACCACACTCAATACCACCGGGTTACCACCATCACTGCTGGAACTCGAAATCACCGAAACGATGGTGATTGAGGATATGGATACCGTGATTGAGAAGCTCAATGCTATCCGGGAAATGGGAGTAAACCTCTCGGTAGACGACTTTGGCTCGGGCTACTCATCGCTGATCTACCTGAAGCGACTGCCGGTCAGCACAGTTAAAATCGACCGCTCTTTTGTTGAGGATGTACCCGGAGATGCCGATGACGAAAACCTGATTCAGGCGATCATCTCCATGTCCCACACCCTCAACCTGAATGTGGTGGCGGAAGGGGTTGAAACATTGGAGCAGTTGGAATTCCTGCGCAATAACGACTGCGATGAGATCCAGGGTTATCTATTGGCAAAACCGGATAGCGCCGAAAAAGTGGAAGAGCTCCTTCTCCAAGTCACATCAACCTCATCCATGGACTCACCGCGAATTCACAAGCTCTAAAATATTACGGCGATACAAGCCAAATAACTTGTTATAATATAGCATTATCAACCTAAACCAATGAGCCTGCCCCGTGCCGGAGTAGATAGTGTTAAATGGCCATCTCCCCAAAAAAATTAAGCCAGATCTTAGAGTTAGCAGAAAAGCTTTGCCGTGAACGAGGGGTTAGACTGACCGCCCAGCGCAAACAGGTGCTGGAGCTGGTCTGTGCCGCTGAACAGCCATTGGGAGCCTACGACATCCTTGAACGGCTGCGTAGCCGCATGGATAACCCCACTCCACCGACCGTCTATCGGGCCTTAGAGTTTCTGTTGGAACAAGGCCTCATCCATAAACTGGAGAGCCTGCACGCTTTCATCGGCTGCTCCCACCCGGAACATCCCCACGCCAGCCAATTTCTGATCTGCTCGGATTGCGGTGATGTGAGCGAAATAGAGAGTGACAAAATAGCCGAAGGATTGCGCAAAGCCGAAGAGAGCACCGGTTTTAAAGCCAAACGCCCCGTCATTGAACTACTCGGCACCTGTGCTGAATGTCAGCTTGAACCCTCAGAATAAAGCCTGCGGCTTGCGCCCCTCACCACAAAAAACCTATTTCCAACCATACTTTTTCACAACACCGGGCAAGCAGGTACAATCAGCACTGTTCAATCAAACAGTTAAAGGCCAACGCTACAATCAACTTCACCGGGATAAATCCATTGAGTCATTTAAAAGTGGGCGTCTTTGTCGATGCCGAAAATATAAAATTCAACGGCGGCTACCAACTACGTTACGACATCCTGCGCCGCTTTGCCTCCCGTGACGGCGGCACCCTGCTGCGCATGAACACCTACCTCGCCTATGACCAGGAGCGCGCCAAAAGTGATCCTGAATACCACAAAAAATCGGCCATCTATCAGCAAATGGTGCGTGACTTTGGCTGGAAAATCATTGTTAAGAATGTCCGCCGCTTCACTGACGATGAAGGCAATATCACCACCAAGGCGAATGCCGATCTGGATCTTGCCGTAGACGCCATGCTCCAAGCGGAAAATCTCGATCGCATCCTGCTGGTTACAGGTGATGGTGATTTCCTGCAAGTGGTCACCGCCCTGCAGAACCGTGGCTGCCGGGTAGAGTTACTCGGCTTTAAAAATGTCTCCAAACAGTTGCAACGTCAGGTCGACGCCTTCTATCTCGGCTACCTTATTCCTGATCTTCTACCCTTCTCCTATGAGCCACGCAACGACTGGGGCAAACCAGGTTCAGTGGTTCGGGGTATCTGCACCAAATGGTTTCCAGATAAAGGCTACGGCTTTATGCGCTTTATCAAACAGGTCTCATCCGACCTGTGGATCACCGACCCGCGGGCCCCCGACTCACCCTATGAAAGCGTTTTTTGCCACAACAACGAGCTGGCGGACAATATCACCCCAGAGGATCTGGCCCAGCGCGATACGGTCTTTGAGTTCTATCTGGACGAAAGCGATGTCGATGAAGGACTGGTGGCCCGCAATGTCCGCAAAACTTACTCGCTGAACTACTGAGCAACAACCATGAAACTACTGATCGTACGACACGCCATTGCCGAGGACCGCGCCCTGTTTGCGCTCAAGAACAGCGATGATGATAAACGCCCACTCACCCACAAAGGGCGGAAACGAATGCGGCAGTCGGCCAAGGGACTGAGCAAAACCCACCCCGAGCTGGAGTACCTGATCAGCAGCCCCCTCACGCGTGCAGTACAGACCGCCAACATTCTCAGCGAATATTATCCCTACGCGGCGCGCAAAGAGACCAAACACCTCGCGCCCGGCGCCCCACCAGAAGCGGCGGCCGATTTCCTGGCGTCCCTGCCGGCCGACGCCAACGTTGCCCTGGTCGGGCACGAGCCGGACCTCTCAGAGCTTATCGCATGGCTCTGTACAGGCTCACCATTCGGTTTTATCTACTTCAAAAAAGGAGCCGCCTGCCTGCTCGATATAGTCGGTAAACCCGGCCCTTCGCGGGCTGAAATCGAGTGGTTCCTGGCCCCAAGACAATTGCGTGAGTTGGCCGTTTGATAGAGAGATTTAGCACAACCTGCTAGCATCGCCGATTACCATTGAGACTTACCCCTAATGTTCCATACTGCAATCTCACCCAAACAATCTCCTGAAACCCTGGCGGCTATTGACCTGGGCTCCAACAGTTTCCACATGATTGTGGTGAAGGTGGTGGACGGCAACTATCAGGTGATCGACAAGCTGCGTGAGATGGTGCGCCTGGGCGCCGGCCTGGATGAACAGAAAAACCTGACACCAGAGGCTGAAACACGCGCCCTCGAATGTCTGGAGCGCTTCGGCCAGCGAGTACGCTCCCTGCCACAGGGGACTGTCCGCGCCGT
>JAKSCN010000548.1 GCA_022360595.1 Chromatiales bacterium | reverse complement strand
GTCTTAGCGGTAGTGGTGATCGTAATGTCCAAACCACGCAGCGCGTCTACTTTATCGTAGTCGATTTCAGGAAACATAATCTGTTCCTTTACGCCCATGGAGTAGTTACCACGACCGTCGAATGATTTGCCATTCATGCCACGAAAGTCACGAATACGAGGAATCGCAATATTGATCAGGCGATCCAAAAATTCATACATACGCTCGCGACGCAGAGTCACTTTACAACCTACGGGCCAGCCTTCACGAATTTTGAAACCCGCAACTGACTTACGCGCTAGGTTAACAATGACCTTCTGACCAGCGATTTTTTCCAGATCACCGACAGCGTTCTCCATAACCTTTTTGTCGCCGACAGCCTCACCCACACCCATGTTTAGGGTGATTTTGGTGATTCTGGGCACTTCCATCACGCTGTTATAGCTGAATTTCTCTTTCAGCTGACCTACGATCTCATCGCGGTATTGTTGCTGTAATCTTGCCATCTTGCCTTTCCGCCTCAGATGTCCACGACTTCGCCGTTGGACTTGAAGTAGCGCACCTTACGACCATCTTCCAGTGTCTTCATACCCACACGATCGGCCTTGCCGGTAGTTGGGTTGTAGATTGCCACGTTGGAAATGTGGAGCGGCATCTCTTTATCCAAGATACCACCGGGCTCACCCTTCATGGGGTTACCCTTGGCGTGCTTCTTCGCCATGTTAATGTTTTCTACGATAACTTTTTCGTTATCGAGAACCTGCAGGATGGTGCCCTGCTTGCCCTTATCCTTGCCAGCAAGAACAACGACCTGGTCACCTTTTTTGATCTTACGTGTGGCCATGATTTACCTCTTAAAGAACTTCCGGCGCCAGCGAAATAATTTTCATAAAACGCTCGCTACGCAGCTCACGGGTAACAGGGCCAAAAATACGTGTACCGATAGGCTGCAGTTGAGTGTTCAAGAGAACGGCCGCATTGCCATCGAAACGAATTAAAGAACCATCGGGACGGCGCACACCTTTTTTGGTGCGAACCACTACCGCATTGAATACGTCACCCTTTTTTACCTTACCGCGAGGGATAGCGTCTTTAACGCTCACTTTAATAATATCCCCGATACCGGCGTAACGACGGTGAGAACCACCCAGTACTTTAATGCACTGGACTCTCTTTGCACCGCTGTTATCGGCGACATTCAGCATTGTCTGCATCTGGATCATTGGTCTATTCCAACTCTAATAATCGGTTATCCGAAAACTGCCCGAACTTTCTGGCCCGAATCAGGAAGCTTTTTCAACTACCTTGACTAAACGCCAGGTTTTGCTCTTTGACAACGGACGACACTGTTCGACCATTACCACATCACCTATAGCGCACTCATTGGTCTCGTCATGCGCGTGTACTTTAGTAGAGCGACGTACAAACTTACCGTAAAGTGGATGCTTCACGCGACGCTCAACCAGTACCGTGATGGTCTTATCCATCTTGTCGCTAACGACCCGACCCTGGAGCGTACGATTGCTAGGAGTCTGCTCGCTCATTTCTGTTCACCTGCTTTCTTTTCATTCAACACGGTTTTAACCCGGGCGATGTCTTTACGCACCCGCTGCATTTCAGACGGGCGAGAAAGCTGGCCAGTACCCTGCTGCATACGCAGATTAAACTGCTCCTTACGCAACTCAAGCAGAGACTCTTCCAGATCTGCTGGAGATTTTTCCCGAAGTTCAGTCGCCTTCATTACATTACCGTCCGTTTAGCGAAAGTTGTCTTAAAAGGCAGTTTCGCTGCTGCCAGTTTGAAAGCCTCGCGTGCGAGCTCTTCCGAAACGCCTTCGATCTCATAGAGCATGCGGCCGGGCTGAATCAAACACACCCAGTACTCCACATTACCCTTACCTTTACCCTGTCGCACTTCGAGAGGTTTTTTGGTGATCGGTTTATCAGGGAAGACCCTGATCCAGATCTTACCGCCACGCTTCACTGTACGAGTGATGGTACGACGAGCTGCTTCAATCTGACGTGAGGTGATATGCCCACGCCCAACAGCCTGGAGACCAAATTCACCGAAGCTCACTTTGTTGCCAGTTGTGGCAAGGCCTCGGTTGCGTCCCTTCATCTGTTTGCGAAATTTTGTCCGTTTTGGCAACAACATGTCTTAGCCCCTCTTTCCGGACTTACGCTTAGGCGCCTTCTCTTCTTCCTGAGCAGCGGCTGCAGCGCTATCAGCGCTATCGAACACCTCACCCTTGAAGATCCAGACCTTCACGCCGATGATTCCGTAAGTAGTTTTTGCTTCCGCAAAACCGTAGTCGATATCAGCACGCAGGGTGTGCAGTGGCACACGGCCTTCACGATACCACTCGCTACGAGCGATCTCTGCGCCATTCAGACGGCCTGCAATGTTGACCTTGATGCCTTCAGCACCCAGACGCATAGCGGTCTGTACAGATCTCTTCATTGCACGACGGAACATAACGCGGCGCTCAAGTTGCTGAGTGATACTCTCTGCTACCAACTGCGCATCAAGCTCCGGTTTGCGGATCTCTTCGACACTGATGTGCACTGGAATTCCCATACGCTTGGAAACTTCGGCACGCAGTGAATCAATATCTTCACCCTTCTTACCAATCACCAAGCCTGGACGGGCTGTGTGAATAGTGATGTGGGCATTTTTAGCCGGACGGTCGATCTGGATACGACTAACTGAGGCCTGTGAGAGGCGCTGTTTCAGGTAATCCCGAACTTCTAGATCGGTATTCAGCAGGTCTGCATAATCTTTAGAGTCGGCATACCACTTCGACGTCCACTCTTTGACAATGCCTAACCGAATGCCATTTGGATGTACTTTCTGACCCATATTGGCCTCTCTACCTTACTTGTCCGACACAGTCACAGCGATGTGACTGGTACGCTTCAGAATACGGGCTGCACGCCCTTTTGCACGAGCACGGATTCTCTTCATTGTTGGACCTTCATCAACGGTCACAGCAGAGACTTTCAACTCATCAATATCCGCGCCTTCGTTGTTTTCTGCATTAGCGATAGCAGAATCCAGCACTTTCTTCATCAGTGCTGCACCCTTCTTATTGCTGAATGCCAAAACATTCAGGGCCTGCTCAACGGGGAGCCCCCTGATCTGATCTGCAACCAATCGGCCCTTCTGAGCCGACAGGCGTGCATGGCGTAGTTTAGCGACTGCCTGCATGGTTCAAACCCCGATTAACGTTTCGCTTTCTTATCAGCCGCATGACCGCGATAAGTGCGGGTCAGTGCAAACTCACCTAATTTGTGGCCGACCATATTCTCGGAAACCAGAACAGGTACGTGCTGACGTCCGTTGTAGACCGCGATCGTCAGACCAACCATCTCTGGCAGGATCATTGACCGGCGCGACCAAGTTTTAATCGGACGCTTGCTGTTGCTAGCTACCGCTTCATCGACCTTCTTGATCAAATGATGGTCCACAAACGGGCCTTTTTTAATTGAACGTGGCACAGTTATTACCTCAGTTCCGTTTACTTACGATTGCGACGACGCACAATCATTTTGTTAGTGCGTTTATTGGTGCGGGTCTTATAACCCTTGGTTGGCATACCCCATGGGCTCACAGGGTGACGACCACCAGAGGTACGACCTTCACCACCACCATGTGGGTGGTCAACCGGGTTCATGGCGACACCACGAACGGTTGGACGTACACCGCGCCAACGAGAAGCACCAGCTTTACCCAGTTTACGCAGGCTGTGTTCGGAGTTACTCACTTCACCGATTACACCGCGACACTCGTAACGCACCTTTCTCATCTCACCAGAGCGGAGGCGCAGGGTAGCATATTCACCTTCACGTGCAACCAGCTGGACAGAAGTACCCGCGGAACGAGCAATCTGAGCACCTTTACCAGGCTTCAGCTCCACACAGTGAATGACTGAACCGACAGGAATGTTACGCAGCGGCAAACAGTTGCCTGGGCGAATCTCTGCCTGTTCACCTGACATGATCTGAGCGCCAGCTTTCACGCCTTTAGGGGCGATAATGTAGCGGCGTTCACCGTCAGCATATTTAATCAGTGCAATATTGGCGGTACGATTTGGATCATACTCCAAACGCTCTACAACACCCGGAATACCGTCCTTGTTACGCTTGAAATCAATCAAACGATAGCGCTGTTTATGCCCACCACCAACGTGACGCGTGGTAATACGGCCGTTGTTATTACGACCGCCGGACTTACTCTTCTTCTGCAACAGAGGCTCATAAGGTTTGCCTTTGTGCAGATCAGAGTTGACCACCTTGACCACGAACCGTCGACCGGCTGATGTGGGTTTGGTTTTTACAATTGCCATTGTATCTCTTCCGCTCTAATTCTTTTCGAGACCGCGCCTGTTAGGCACCCATACCGAAATCGATATCGCTACCTTCAGCCAGTTTCACGTAAGCTTTACGAACACCGTTACGCTTACCCATGATCTGACCAAAACGCTTTGTCTTACCTTTGATGTTCACGACGCGTACGTTGTCTACAGTCACATCGAACATCATCTCAACAGCTTTTTTGATCTCTGGCTTGGTAGCATCGCTAACCACACGAAAAACAAACTGTCTGCTAGCATCAGCAGCAATGGTGCTTTTCTCAGAAATCACCGGGCCGACCAGCACTTGCATCAAACGTTCTTTGTTCATGACAAACGCTCCTCTAGACCCTTGACTACTGCTGAAGTCATTACCACTTTGTCGTAACCGACCAGGCTTACTGGATCAACTTCATCAATGCTTCTAACGTCAACGCCATAAACATTGCGAGAAGCCAGGAAAAGATTTTCATCGAAGCTCTCGGTCACAACCAACGCTTCACTCAGACCCAGATCTTTTAGCTTGGCAACCAACTCTTTGGTTTTTGGTGCTTCAACAGCAATTGCATCAACTACCACCAAACGTTCCTGACGGACCAATTCAGAAAGAATCGAACGGATAGCACCGCGATACATCTTTCTGTTGACCTTCTGGCTGTAATCACGAGGTTGCGCAGCAAATGTGACACCACCAGAACGCCAGATAGGACTTCTGCTGGTACCAGCACGCGCACGACCAAGGCCTTTTTGACGCCAAGGTTTAGCACCACCACCGCTAACGGCTGAACGGTTTTTCTGTGCTTTAGTGCCAGCACGCGAACCGTTCATATAGGCAGTAACAACCTGATGGATCAGCGCTTCATTGTATTTTGCAGCAAATATGTCGTCAGATACCTGAATCGACTCACCGCCGTTTACCTGTAAATCCATCGACATTACCCCTTATTCGCCATCTTGGTGGCTGGGGTGATAATGACATCACCACCACGAGCGCCAGGTACGGCACCCTTAACCAACAACAGATTACGCTCAGCATCTACACGCACAATCTCAAGGTTCTGAGTCGTGGTTTTGACATCACCCATGTGGCCCGCCATCTTCTTACCTTTGAAGACACGTCCAGGGGTCTGACACTGACCGATAGAACCCGGTGCACGATGAGACAGGGAGTTACCGTGAGTAGCGTCCTGGGTACGGAAGTTGTGACGCTTCACACCACCCTGAAAGCCCTTACCTTTACTGGTTCCCTGCACATCAACGATCTGGCCGCTCTCAAAGATATCGACTTTGATTTCGCCACCAACTTCGATGCCTTCACCTTCGCCATCTACCAAGCGGAATTCCCAGATACCACGACCTGCTTCAACGCCTGCTTTTGCGAAGTGACCGGCCATAGCCTTATTGACACGAGAAGCTTTACGCGCACCAGTAGTTACCTGGATGGCGGTATAGCCATCTGCTTCAGCAGTGCGAAGCTGGGTAACTCGATTAGGCGCTGCCTCAATGACAGTCACAGGGACGGAGGCACCTTCCTCGGTAAAGATCCGAGTCATGCCAACTTTACGTCCGACAATTCCAATCGCCATTATTCTAAACCTCAGTTCAGTTTAATCTGAACATCGACACCAGCTGCGAGATCTAGTTTCATCAACGCATCAACAGTCTTATCAGTTGGATCTACGATATCCATCAGACGTTTGTGCGTACGAATCTCATACTGGTCACGTGCATCTTTATTTACGTGCGGTGAAATCAAAACGGTAAACCGCTCCTGCTTGGTTGGCAGCGGAATAGGACCGCGTACCTGCGCACCAGTGCGCTTAGCAGTATCCACGATTTCACGCGCGGACTGATCGATCAAACGATGATCGAAAGCCTTCAGTCGAATACGAATTCTCTGGTTGGCCATATCTTAATTACTCAATGATCTTAGCAACTACACCGGCGCCTACAGTACGGCCACCTTCGCGGATCGCAAAACGCAGACCCTCTTCCATCGCGATGGGTGCAATCAACTTCACAGTCATTTTGACGTTATCACCCGGCATAACCATCTCTACG
>JAKSCN010000657.1 GCA_022360595.1 Chromatiales bacterium | reverse complement strand
CAGCCAGCGGTCAGTCGGGCTTTGCAACGCTTGCGGGATACATTTGAAGATCCGCTGTTGGTCAGAACGACCAGCGGCTATGACCTCAGCGCACGGGCCGCAGAGCTACTGCCCCAGTTGTCGCATCTGCTGGACAATGTAGAGAGCATGATTACCGGCAGCCGCTTCGATCCATCCACTTCAACACAGACGGTTCGGTTTTATGGGGCTGACCCTGAGATAGCCTGGTTTCTGCCACCTCTGTTCGCCCGGATACGGCGCCAGGCACCTCAGATGACACTTGAGGCGCGCAGCAATCCCCGAGACCCTTTTGAGGCGCTGGAAAGCAGCGAAATACACTTTGTAATCACCACGTTTAGACCCAGCACCATCACCGATCAGTATCACGGCTCGCGCCTGTCTGACATGGAGCTTGTGGTGATGATGCGCGCCGACCACCCCCTGGCTGGTGAGCCACTGACGATGGAGAAGTATCTGGCGGCAAGCCATGGCTTGGTGTCGTTGACGGGCCGGGGCCCCAGTTTAGTGGAGCAGGAGTTTACCGGCCGTCGTGATATCCAGTTCAATTATTCATTGAGGCTGACCAGCTTTACCGCTGCCGCCAGCTTCTGCGAAAACAGCGATGTGTTGTTTCTATTACCGAAACAATTTACCTCACAGCTCACCCAGGGGCATCGCTTGGTCGTGCGCGAGCCTCCCCCGGAACTTGGCCGGGAGCCCGTGGATGTCTATCTGTTCTGGCATGAGCGCTATCACAGAGACCCGATGTGCATCTGGGTGCGCGATCAGTTAAAAGCCCTGTTTCCAGCAGCGTGAATCAACCAGGGCCTAAAACAGCTCAACCTCCTCGGTTGAGTCCAGGTGCATGGTCTCATGGGCAATGGTCGACTGGTAGGCCCCTTCAAGCCGGGTCAGCAGATTGATCACCTCGGTACTGGCCATCTCCATTTCATGCAGAGCCTTGATCTCGGCATCCACCTCACCGGCAAAATGGGCCCGTATGGCTTTGACACCGGCGGCATGCACCCTTTGGTGAGGCTGTTCAAGTTTCTTGAACACATCATTGTTGGAGACATATTTAGCACCATCCCCCTCATAGTACCAACGGCCCAGCCTGCACTCATGGTGGCTGGAAAAATCGTCCTCGGTCTTGTCCGACGAGTCATTAATCACTTTGAACACCTCAAATTTATACAGCAGGTGATCCATAATGACGGTGTCGATAAAACTACTGCCGGTTGTACCGGAGATAATTTTCAACATGATGTTGGATAAGTTGGTCACCTCTTTGATGACCTCATTCACGGTCTCGACCGATTGGTCGATATTCTCCACCACTCCCGAGAGATCGGAAAAACTGTCCCGCGTGGTCTGTGAATAACCGTCAATGGTTTTCACTACTTCGGAGATCTCTTTGGTAGCATCGGAAGTTCTACCGGCAAGACTTCTGACCTCATCGGCAACTACGGCGAACCCGCGCCCGTGGTCACCTGCGCGAGCAGCCTCGATGGCGGCATTCAACGCCAACAAGTTGGTCTGCTCGGAGACAGAGGTGATTAACGCGGTAAACTTGCCGATCTCTTCAAGGGATGAAAACAGATTATCGATATTGCTGCGGCTTATCTCAGCGTATCCGGTCAGTTTGCTACTGCCCTCCGCAATAACCTTCAACATGCTTTCGCTTTGCTGAAACAGCTTTGACACCTCTGAAATCTGGCGCTTTTGCTGATTCAGGTGTTCATTCGTATTAGCGGTCTTTTTACTGATTTCTCCCAACGTATCGGACTGCTTCAAATAGAGCAGAGAGTGCTCAGACGGGCCGCTGGATGTATCAGTCTGGTATTCGGCAACATACCGCTCGTTCTCCTCCCTCGACTGCTCCAGTTGGTTTTGCAGATCTGCCACCAACGCCTCCAGCTCAGAAACCTTTTGCAACTGCTGATCATATTTTTTCTTGGAAATTAGCATGATCCCCGCCTTGAGTATTGTTTTATAGTTTTGGATAACTGATTTAACGGTAGCCTTTGAAAATTCTGAAGCATTTTCACGGTGTTTAATGTGGATATATGATGCTCACTTCACAACTCATTGATATAACATTATTTTTTGTAACGACATCTTTGAGATAGAAGTAGATTGCTCAAGGCAATGAATGTAATCTGTATGCAGCACCACCCTGCTACGCTGCCGGTTCAGTCAACAAAAAAAACGGAAAAGCATGGATTTCCCCAATCACAAGACCAAAATTGTCGCCACCATCGGCCCCTCAACCAACCATCCCGATAAGATCGAAGCACTGCTGCGGGCCGGGATGAATGTCGCCCGCCTCAACTTTTCACACGGCGAGTTCGACTTTCACCGGGAGACGATTCGCCGGCTGCGCGAGGCGTCTGAGAAGACCGGTATTGATGTGGCGATCATGGCGGACCTGCCGGGACCGAAGATTCGGATTGGTGAATTGGAAGAGGAGCCTGTAGAGCTGCAGATCGGACAGCGAATCGTCCTGACCACCGATGACATTGTAGGCAATGTCGAACGGGTTTCAATTAACCTGGAAAATCTGCCAAAGGCAGTAAAGCCCGAGGATAAGCTGTTCCTGAACGATGGCTTGATCTCACTTAAGGTGGTTGAAGTGGTAGACAACGATGTTGTCTGCGAAGTACGTGCTGGTGGAGAACTGCGTTCGCGTAAAGGGGTTGACCTCCCCGGCATCGATCTCGGCATTAGCGCTTTCACCGAACGAGACCGGGAGTGCCTGGCGTTTGCACTGCAAGAGGGGGTGGATTCATTCAGCCAATCATTCGTATCCGATGCCGCTGATATTCTGGCGCTGAAGGATGCCGCCAACGAGATATACGGCTACTCTCCCTTCGTCATTGCAAAAATTGAACGCAAGCAAGCCCTGGATAACATTGATGAGATCCTGCAGGTTGCCGACGGCATTATGGTGGCGCGGGGCGACCTGGGAGTAGAGATACCCATCTCACGCATGGCGGTGACCCAGAAATATCTGATGGAGAAGGCCAACCGCGTAGGAAAGCCGGTGATTACCGCCACCCAGATGCTGGAATCGATGACCGAACATCGCCGTCCAACCCGTGCCGAGGCTACCGATGTCGCCAACGCGATTCTGGATGGCACCGATGCGGTCATGCTATCGGCTGAATCGGCTATTGGTCAGTATCCCATCGAAGCGGTAGAGATGCTGGCTGAGATCGCCCATGAAACGGAGAACTCCCGCTCACTGGTTGATCCCGCCACCCTGGAAGACGGTACTGTGCTTAGTCTCATCTCCAGTAGCATTCAACACGTGGTGCACACCCTGAAGCCCGCCGCGGTAATCGTTCCAACCCGTACCGGATCAACCGCCCGCAATGTCACCAGCTATCGACTGGAGCAGTGGATAACCGCATTTACCTCACAGCAGTCAACCGTAAAATCCTTGCAGTTCAGCTATGGGGTATATCCTGTCTACATCGATCGCGAGTATAAAGACTGGAGTCCCTTTGTACGTCAATGGCTGAAGAAAAACGGCATTGAGAAGGGTAAAGCAGTGCTCTCTCAAGGTCCGTCACTAGACAATCCATCAGCCAATCATCGAATGGAGATTATCGATCTTTCTAAAGGCTAACGGGAGTAAAGCACGCGATGCCCAGATAGAGTTCAGCCTCTATGTTATCCGAAGATATTTATGACCAGGCACTTTTTTTCTTCAGTTAGGGCCTGTTAACACTAGTTTTTATATCTCACTTTGCCAGCCATGCCTCTGCCTCTTCTTTCTGATCCCGATCGAACGCTTTAACCTCAAGATCTGGAATTAACATACCTTCAAATTCACTGACTTTCTTAATCCAGTTCTTGTCAGTCAAAACCGCCGTGCGATCAAATTT
>JAKSCN010000041.1 GCA_022360595.1 Chromatiales bacterium | reverse complement strand
GCTTGCGCGCAACTGGTCTTCAAGCGGCTCGGTGCTCGAATAGGGGCATTCCCCGTTCCCGCCGCACCGTTGGCCCAAATCCGCAACCATCGCCATAAACAAGTCGTCTTTGCTGGGAAAGTGGTTATAGACCGTGCGCTTGGATACACAGGCCCTTGCAGCGAGTCCATCCATGCTGGTTGCCTGGAACCCCTTGTTCAGGAACTCGGTGATGGCCGCCTCCACAATGGACGCCCTTTTGCGCTCACTCAGTGTGCGTATCTGTTTCATGACACTCTCAATCTACTTCTCTCAGACAATTTTACACTGATCAGTTTACTTTTCTATTTTTCAATGTAAACTACACCGTATAGTTTACTTTTGGATTCGTTACCGATGACAAAGAGAAGCAGCGCGAAATGGCTCTTAGGAGGCTTACTGATGACCGCACTGATCAGCTGTGCCAACTGGCAAACCGTTAGAAGTTTTGAAGCGTCCAAGCAGTTCAAAGACGGCTATTTTCAGAATGAGAGCCCGATAACGCTCACCGATTTCAAGAAAATGGTGGGAATCCTTAGTCGCACACTGTTTGAAGAGAGCGGTGAAACAGTACCCACCACTTCGATTCCCTTGGTCCAGTTAACAAACCAACAACTGCTCGATCAACAGCCCCTCGGCCCCGCCGTCTATAGGCTGGGTCATTCCAGTCTATTGCTTTCGCTGAGCGGTGAATTCTGGTTGATCGATCCAGTGTTTTCGCAGCGCGCCTCCCCTGTCCAATGGGCGGGGCCCAAACGTTTTCATCCAACACCGATCACCCTGGATCAATTACCTGAAATCAGCGGCGTGATTATCTCCCATGATCACTATGATCACCTTGATCGCGAGACCATTACCCAGCTACGCGATCAGGTGGAGCATTTCGTCATGCCACTCGGTGTAGGCACTCATTTGCAAAAGTGGGGGGTTGAGGATTCACGCATTCACGAGTTGGATTGGTGGGAGGAGATCACACTGGGTTCAGTTCGTCTAACCGCAACGCCTGCCCAGCACTTTTCAGGGAGAGGCATCAGAGACAGGAACCGTACACTCTGGTCATCCTGGGTAATACGTACACCTGAGACATCGCTCTTTTTCAGCGGCGATTCCGGGTATTTTGCCGGCTTCAAGGAGATAGGTAAGCGCTTTGGGCCATTTGATCTCACCATGATTGAAAGCGGTGCCTATGATCGTGACTGGCCTGATGTCCATATGACGCCTGAACAGACTCTGCAGGCCCACCTTGATCTGAAAGGGCGTGCATTACTGCCGATACATAACGGCACCTTTAATTTGGCGTTTCACGCTTGGAGTGAGCCACTTGAACAATTGGCAGAGCTAAGCGAAGAGCAGGGTGTAAGGCTGCTGACGCCCATCATGGGACAGCGGGTATCAATGACTGAACCACCCATTTATAGCGCTTGGTGGCGCGATCCCCTCGGGCACACTGCAAACCGCTTGGCTACTAATCCCTCTATCACCAGGTCGAATCGAGCACCCACACCGAAATAAAGCAACCATGCAATACGGCTTCAACTATACTGTGTGTGATGCCCACCTGATGGCAAAGGATTCTGCCATACCACTATAGTCAAGGATATTTCATGTACCACCTAATGAAGTCAGAGAAGCAAATCTGTGATCGTGCAACCTCCAGATTGATCTCACCATATCGCCAGATCGAAGTTGCACAGTTTCGCAAGTTTAGTGAAGCATTAACCACTTGCGAGGCCACCAACAACGAGCCGGGACCTCGTCACTATATTCTTGATGAGTTGGGCAGAGAGTACTATCAGGGTGTTTGGATCGACTAACTATATTTTATTTGTAGTGCAATAGTCTGCCTGAGTAGAGGTATCGTGGTG
>JAKSCN010000085.1 GCA_022360595.1 Chromatiales bacterium | reverse complement strand
TGCGGCTCCAACTGCAGGGTATAGGCATTGAGAAAGGTCTGGAACACATCATTGGCGCTTAGCTGGTGGGTGCGCCGGCGAATATTTTCATAACGCTTGGTCAGGGTCTCAACAATCTTCTCTTCGCTCTTTTTACGCAACCGCAGATTTAGAATGTCGTTCTTCACCCGTTTGCGCCAGACATCGTTCAATGCTTTGCGGTCTTTCGCCCAGGGCTGATCTTCACGGTCAAACACATACTCTTCATCAATGGAGAAATCGAGGTCAGCCTCAAGCAGCTTGAGGACATACCCAACCCGTTCATCGACCCGCTTGCGAAAGACCCTAAAGATATTAAACGCAGGCTCCAGACGCGCCTGCTTCAAGGCATCATCGAGCTGATCCTGGTAGATATTGAAATCACTGATATCACGCGCTAAAAAAAAAGTTTTACCCGGGTCTAGCGATTCGATATAGCGTTCAAGAATGCCGCGCGAGAATTCATTATCCAAACGGTGCTTTTTGTAATGGTATTTATCAATTACCCGAATGGCGATCAGGGCAGCTTGGCGATGTTCCTGCGTCGGCACCAGCTCTGTCAGCGACACCTCCTTCACATTCGCTTGCAAAGAAGCGCTGCCAACTAATGTCAACAGGGCCGTAACGACAACTAACAAACTTCGCATAAGCATTTCCTAATCAATAACATAGGAGGTTAGACCAGATAACCTGATATCTGTTCAGACCCCATAACATCTGAGTGTAGCTGATAATCTCAAAAGGATGGCAGTGGGCGATGGAGGCCTGTAACCAACTCCAGATAGCTTGGTTCATCCGGCCCTATGTAGCCGTGACGAATGAGAAAATCGATAATAACCAGATTACAATTGAGTTTAAATTCATTACTGTCCCGCACCAACGCCAACACCTCTTCGATCGGCATCAACTGGAAAGATTCAACCTCTCCATCTGTACAACGCGGCACAAAGTCCCCGGGCAGCTCGAGATCATAGCAGTAGAGTGTATCGAGCTTACAGCCCTTATCCGTATCAGTGCAGTAGCTGATGGCGCCCACCGGCCGTGCCCGCATGGAGAGTTCAGCCGGTATAGCCGCCTCTTCCCAACACTCCTTGCGCAGATTCTCTTCCAGGGAGATATTGTAGGGCAGCCCCCCTGCCGCCAAATTATCGAGATGCCCGGGATAGTGTTTGCGATCGTTGGACCGCCGGCCAACCCACATCATCAGTTGATCACCCGAGCGCACATAACCGTTGATGTGCTGGCCAAAGGCTCGAATACCGAAATAAGGCGCGGCCGCGCGATCCACCAGCAGCACGCCCTGATCACGCACCGTCGGCGTGGCAATGTACTGCTCACCATGCAGATGAGAGATCATTTCCCGCTCAACCAGCATGGCCACCAGTTGTGCAAAACCAGCACTACGCGTCTTCAGCGAGCCACCCGGCGTCTGCAGGCTTAGCCCCGCTCCGCTCAATTCGAACTGCTTACAGCACTCGGCAAGCGCCTTGGCAAAATGGGGACGCAGTTTACCCACCGCGATGCCATCCACCCAAAACCGCAGATAGCGGGACGGGTCATGCCGGTTACACGTATCGATGTGGTCGATAAAAGCCATTCCAAATATCTCTTGTTATTATTCGGCGATGCGTGCTTCCACCACTCTGGCCTGCCAATGCCTCAGTTGCCGCTGGTCACGCAAAGGGATATCAGTGGTGAACCGCAGCACCTGCCCGGCAGGCAGCCGTCGAGACTGACGGTAGCGCCGCTCAATCCCATCAGACCGTCTCACCACGATCACCAGATCATTAACGGCCGCAACGGTGCTATTCTCCACTGCAACCGCCAATCGGCCTCGATGGGCGCCCAAGCTGGCGCGCAAATATGCATCCGGGTTATTGGCCAGATCCAGCTTCACCAAAGCGGCGCCGGCCGCCCGGGAGATATCGGAACTACCAGCCGCGGCAGAGCGAAAATGTGCTACCGCCTGACGGGAATCCCCCGCCTCCGAAGCGATCAGTCCCAGGGCATAGTAAGCGCTGGCAGTCGGGAACAACTCAACGCTGCGCTCCAGATCCTGCGCGGCTTTACGACGGTCTCCCACAAGCTTCAGCGCTTCGCCACGCTGGAGATAGTGCTTGAAGTAGCCGGGATTCAGTTCAACAGCCTTATCATAATTGCGAAGTGCCAACCGATGCTTGCCTTGAGCTTTATACACATCCCCCTTCAGTCCGTAGAAGAGCGCCTCTTTCGGCTCGATATCGATCGCTTTATCAGCAGACTGCAACGCTTGGGTATAGGCTTTCTGTTTCAACGCCTTAAAACCCACATCATAGGCCGTATAGGCAGGCTGTACTTTGCGGATGTAGGCTGTTTTGCGCTGGTAGATCTCGCGCCCCAACTTTCCACCTTGAGGCAGTGTCTCAGCAGTCTTACGATTCGCCGCAACCCGCGCTTCAGAAGGTGGATGACTGGCAAACAGCCCTGCCAGCCAGTTTTTATCCCGCCCTTCGGAGAGACGCACAAAGGTCTCCTGCAGATCAACGGCCGCATGCGGGTCATACCCGGCTCGCGCCATATACTGCATACCGTAATAATCGGATTCGGACTCCGCGTCCCGGGAGTAGCTCTGGTTGATCAGATTGGCCCCGACCGCCGCTGCTCCGACGGCCAGTTGAGAGTAGTCGCTATCGCGCGCGGCAACCCCCGCCACAGCGATCGCCCCCTGCAGCAGCATGCCCCGCTCCATCCCTTTAGCGCCATGACGGGCCGCCGCGTGGACAAT
>JAKSCN010000120.1 GCA_022360595.1 Chromatiales bacterium | reverse complement strand
CAGGCAGCATGAAGTCGAGCTGAATCGTACCGCACTGCCATACACGGCCAATGCAGTCACGCAGAGAGAATTCAATCTTAGGACCGTAGAACGCACCTTCACCCGGCTGCAGCTCCCACTCCAGGCCTTTGGCATTGAGGGCATCTTCCAACGCCTTCTCGGCTTTGTCCCAAACAGCCTCTTCACCCACACGCTGCTCCGGACGGGTCGAGAGTGCAATGATAATATCGGTAAAGCCGAAATCCTTATAAATTTCGAACAGGAGATCGACAAAACCGGACACTTCGCTCTGAATCTGATCTTCAGTACAGAAGATATGAGCGTCGTCCTGCACGAAGTTGCGCACCCGCATCAAACCGTGGAGGGTGCCGCTCGCCTCGTTGCGATGGCAGGAACCAAATTCGGCCAAACGCAGCGGGAGATCGCGATAACTCTTCAGCCCCTGGTTGAACACCTGCACGTGGCAGGGGCAGTTCATCGGTTTGATGGCGTAGTCGCGGCTTTCGGACTGAGTGGTGAACATATCAGCCCGATACTTGCTCCAGTGGCCCGATTTTTCCCACAGGCTGCGATCGACAATCTGTGGGGTGCGGATCTCCTTGTAGCCGGCCGCCTGAATTTTTTCACGGATGTACTGCTCGACCAGGCGGTAGATGGTCCACCCTTTGTCGTGCCAGAACACCATACCCGGCGCCTCTTCCTGGGTGTGGAACAAATTCAGGGCTTTGCCGATTTTACGGTGATCACGCTTCTCCGCCTCTTCCAGGCGATGCAGGTAGGCCTTCAGCTCTTTCTTGTCACGCCAGGCAGTACCGTAGATACGCTGCAGCATCTGATTGTTGGAGTCGCCACGCCAGTAGGCACCGGCCACTTTCATCAGCTTGAAGCCTTTACCCAACTTGCCGGTGCTGGGCAGATGAGGACCACGGCAGACATCGAACCACTCGCCCTGGCGGTAGACCGAGACCTCTTCCCCATCGGGAATGATGTCTTCGATAATCTCCACCTTGTACGCTTCACCGATGTCACCAAAAGTTTTGATCGCCTTATCGCGATCCCACACTTCACGTTGAATCGGTATATCGCGTTTGACGATCTCGTGCATGCGCTTTTCGATCTTTTCCAGATCTTCCGGCGTGAAAGACTCTTCTCTCGCAAAATCGTAGTAGAAGCCATCCTCAATGGCCGGACCGATGGTCACTTGCGTACCGGGGTACAGCTCTTGCACCGCCTGGGCCATGACATGCGCCGCATCGTGACGCATCAGCTCCAGGGCATCATCATCTCTGGCGGTGATAATGGCCAGATCGGCATCTTCCGCCATGGTGTAGCTGGTGTCGACCAATTGGCCATCAACTTTGCCGGCCAGCGCAGCTTTGGCCAAACCAGGGCCAATAGAGGCGGCGACATCAGCAACGGATACAGGATTATCAAAGCTCCGTTCGGAGCCGTCGGGGAGAGTGATTACAGGCATTCTTGCACCTTACTACTTATCAGTGGTGACCCATACCAGAGGCCACATGAACAAAAAAACCGGGCTCAGCTCGAGACCGGTCATGCTTTTATTAAGTACATTCTATTGGTTTATATGCAAGAAAGGCAACTCTTTTGTCAGGCCCGTTAACGCTGTTTGCTGTAGCGCAGCAATTCCCTCTTCACCAGCGCGTAACAGTCGTGCAAAGAGTGCTCCAACGCCTGCTCCTGAATATAGTCGTCCTCAACCTGTGTCTCCAACTGTTCGGCCCGGTCTGACAATATTTTGGCTCCGATACTGGCCGAGGCCGACCTAATACTGCGGGCGCAGCGGATTATCTCCTCCCGATCATCCCCCTGGATAGCGGCATCCAGTCCCGGCAGCAGATTGGACATACTCTCCATGTACGCTGGTATTAGCTGCCCAAAATCCCCTCCCATCGCCTCTTCCAGCTTTTCCAATACCTGAAGATCAAGAGAGCCCCCGGCGGCATGTAAATTATCCACCGCTAGCGAAGTGCCCGTTTCGCCACCCACCAGCCACTTATAAAGCATGCCAAGCAGATCCTGTCGCCGGAACGGTTTGGTCAGATAATCATCCGCACCGGCTGCGAGGAAGGCTTCACGGTCCACCTCTGAGTCGTTGCCGGCCGCAATAATCGGAATACGCCTGCCGTTGCCCTCCCGCCGGCGTATCTCCTGGATCACTTGCAGACCATCCATCACCGGCATGTGACAATCCATCACGATAAGATCATAGTGGCTAGATTCCCACGTCCTCAGCACCTCCTCGCCGTTCACTACATTGGTCGCCTGCAGCAGTGTCTCTTTGAGCAGAGAGCCGATCACCAACCGATTGACCTCTTCATTTTCCGCTATCAATACACGCCCCTCCAATACTCTGAAATAGTACTCCTCCGTCACCGTCTCAGCAGCGCTGTCCTGAGTGATGACAGGGATATTGTCAGGCATACGACTCTCCACCCCCAACACCGTCGTCAGTGTTGAATAAAGCGTGTCTGAACGAACCGGTTTGGTCAGATAGGCGGCAAAGCCGTGCTGGCTGGAGAGCGCGGCATCCCCTTTTCTCTCGAGCGGGCTGAGCATCACCAGTGGCAAATCTTGCAGCGCAGGTTGCTGCCTGATGCGATCAGCCAGCACCATACAATCGATGTTCGGCAGCGTGTAGTCGAGAATCACCAACTCTATCCGATTCTCATCGGGCGTGGCCTCATTGAGCAACGCCAAAGCCTCTTCCCCCGAATAGGCTGTACTCACCTGCATGCCCGCATCAGTGAGCTGCTTGGTCAGTACCGCGCAGTTCACCGTATGATCGTCAACAATCAACACCGACTTATCTTGCAAGGGCTCACGGGGATACCGCTGCAGCTCAGCCGCCAGCAGCAGCGGCAACTCAACCTTGAATACAGAACCTTCTCCCTCGACACTTTCAACACTGACCCGGCCCTCCATCAGATCGATAAATCGCTTGGTGATCGAGAGCCCCAGGCCGGTGCCGCCATATCGGCGTGTGGTCGACGTATCGGCCTGGGTAAAGGCATCGAACAGGAATGCACGGTTTTCACTGGCGATACCGATACCGGTATCTTCAACATCAATCACCACCTCCACCCGCTTCCCAACCACTGCGGCAGCAGAAACGCTCACCAGCACATGGCCATGATGAGTAAACTTGATGGCATTACTGACCAAATTGACCAACACCTGGCGAATACGCCCGACGTCGCCATAAAAACGGGTGGGACACTCAAGCGAGTAGTAGAACTGCAGTTCGATCCCTTTCTCCGCCGCTTTACTGTGCAACAGGCACACGACATCGAAGACCGACTCTTCCAAATCGAAGGGGATGCTCTTCAATTCAATTTTCCCCGCTTCAATTT
>JAKSCN010000205.1 GCA_022360595.1 Chromatiales bacterium | reverse complement strand
GCCGTCGGTGTATGCGTTGCTGCCGTACTTCTCGAACATTTTGGCACGCACCATTTCGGCGATGTAAGGGGCTTCTACTTCAGATTGGGCTGAGTGAATCTTTGCGCTGACGGGTTGTGTTTCAGCGGTTACATATTCAGCGGGTGTGATGAAGCCGAGTTCTTGCATACGGTTCAGCACATAGTTGCGGCGGATAAGGGCGCGATCCGGGTCGGCGATTGGATTGAAGCGAGATGGGGCCTTGGGTAGGCCTGCAATCATTGCGATTTGGGCGAGATTCAGTTGATCGACGGTTTTGCCGTAGTAAACCTGTGAGGCTGCGCCAACTCCATAGGCGCGATGCCCCAGATATATCTTGTTCAAGTAGAGCGCCAGGATCTGCTCTTTGCTGAGATCGCTTTCAATTTTGAACGAGAGTAGTATTTCGTTGATTTTGCGGGTAAAAGTCTTCTCGCTGGATAGATAGAAATTACGCGCCACCTGCATGGTGATGGTGCTGCCGCCTTGCCGGCGCTCACCAGTGAGGGCCAATTGGATTGCCGCGCGGAGTATTCCTTGGTAGTCGACCCCCGGGTGGACAAAGAAGCGATCATCTTCAGCGGCCAGAAACGCCTGGATCATCTGCTCTGGAACATCTTGGTACTCTAAGGGGATGCGCCGTTTCTCACCGTATTCGGCGACCAGCTTTTGGTCGCTGGAGTAGATTCTCAGTGGGACTTGGAACTGCACATTCTTGAGATTTTCGGTGTCGGGGAGCTGTGGGGCCAGGTGATAGTAGATGGCGGCAGCGCCAATTGCACCGAGAAATAGTCCCGCAAGTCCACTCCACAGGACAAATTTAAGGAGTTTTATTATCCACTTCATGCGCTAGTTCACGGTTTAGTATGGGTTGATGTCCAGAATAATGCTATGCAGGTAGGGTATACTACCAAATTATGGGTGCGGTTTTTTAGGTCTGTTGCAAAAAATTAAGTTCAAAAAACTTCACAAAAAAATCATTAACTGCTATATAGTTAAGAATTCTAGTTAAAGAAAAACTTGTACTTTAAATTTTAATAATGTGAACTTCTACGGGGCGGGAAATCAAGATGTTCCCTTTGTTTGGGTCCAAAAAGCAGGCCATGATAGGCCTCGATATCAGTTCCACGGCTGTCAAGTTGCTGGAACTCAGTCAGTCATCAGGACGTTCAGGGGCAAAATACCGGGTTGAGGCCTACGCAGTTGAGCCTCTGCCGGTTAACGCGGTAGTTGAGAAAAACATTGCCGATGTCGAGGCTGTCGGGCAGGCGGTTAAGAAAGTCGTGCGTCGCTCCGGTAGTAAGGCAAAGTCGGTAGCTGTGGCCGTGTCCGGCTCGGCTGTGATTACTAAAATCATCACTATGCCTGCCTCTCTCAGCGATCAAGAGATGGAGGGGCAAATTCAGCTGGAGGCCGACCAGTACATTCCCTACCCGCTCGAAGAGGTGAATCTCGATTTCGAGGTATTGGGTATCTCCGAGAAAAATCCAGAGATGGTCGATGTTTTGCTGGCCGCTTCTCGGAGTGAAAACGTTGATGACCGTGTTGCTGTCCTGGAGATAGCCGGGCTGAAGGCCGAGATTGTCGACGTTGAGGCCTATGCGATGGAGAACGCCTTTACCCAGATATCAGAGCAGTTGCCGGATCAGGGAGAGGATCAGACCATTGCGATGGCTGATATAGGCGCTACTACCACGACCCTAAATGTGCTGCATAACCGTAAGATTATCTATACACGCGAGCAGAACTTTGGGGGGCGGCAGCTTACCGAAGAGATTCAGCGGCGATACGGGTTGTCCCATGAGGAGGCCGGGATGGCCAAGCGTCAAGGCGGCCTTCCCGACAATTACGTCCCTGAAGTTCTAGAGCCTTTCAAAGAGGCGATGGCGCAGCAGGTTAGTCGTTCACTTCAATTTTTCTTCTCTTCCAGCTCATACAATAGTGTTGATCAAGTCATTCTGGCGGGTGGTAGCTCATCTATTCCGGGTGTTGATGAGCTTATCGAAGAGAAGTTGGGCACACCATCGATGGTGGCGAACCCGTTCGCCAATATGTCGGTGTCATCAACGGTAAAACCTCAGAGTCTGAGTAATGATGCGCCTTCGTTGATGATCGCTTGTGGGTTGGCATTAAGGAGCTTTGATTGAAATGGCACGCATTAATCTACTGCCATGGCGAGAGAATTTAAGGAAAGAGCGTCAGCGCGAATTTGGCATGATGGCTTTGGCCGGTGTGCTGGTTTCCGCCGCAGTCTGTTTGGGTGTGACGCTCTATATCGAAGGGATGATCAGCTATCAAGAGCAGCGTAATAATTATCTTAAGAGTGAGATCAAGATCGTCGATCGCCAGATTAAGGAGATCAAGGAGCTTGAGAAGACCAAGGCTAATCTTATAGCGCGCATGAACGTGATCCAGGATCTCCAGGTTAGTCGTCCCCAGATTGTGCATCTTTTTGATGAACTGGTCGATACTATTCCTGACGGCTCTTATCTTACGAGGCTGACCCAACAGGGGGCGAATCTCACTTTGGAAGGCCGTTCTCAATCGAATGCTCGTGTATCGGCATATATGCGCAATATAGAGGCCTCAAAGTGGATAGGTAAACCTAATTTACAGGTAGTATCGACTAAGCAGGCAGATGGGGTCGGTATGAATGATTTTGAGCTCAATGCCCAACAGCTGACAAAAGCCAGCGGCGAGGAGGATCAGTTATGAATCTCCAAGAGCTGAATGATCTCGATTTTAACAATATAGGCATTTGGCCAGCACCGGTAAAAGCTGTTCTGATAATTATATTGTGCGCTGCTGTACTTGGTGGCTGGTACTACCTGAATACTCAGGATCAATTGGCCAGTCTAGAGGCTGCTGAGAAGAAAGAGAGTGAGCTGAAGATTGAATTTGAGCGCAAACAGGCCAAAGCGGCAAATCTAGATAAGTATAAGCAGCAGCTCGAAGAGATGAAGCAGTCTTTTGGAGCGATGCTAAGGCAGTTGCCAAATAAAACAGAGGTTGCTGATCTGCTGGTCGATGTCTCTCAGACAGGATTGGCTGCCGGCTTGGAGTTTGAGCTGTTTGACCCTCAGGCAGAGGTGCCTAAGGAGTTTTACGCTGAACTGCCGATCAATATTAAGGTACATGGTACTTACCACGAGTTCGGCAATTTTATCAGCGGGATAGCCGCCTTGCCGCGTATTGTTACTATTCATAATGTACAGATCACACCTAAAGGCGATAATAAAGCGGTGGCAGATGAAAACCCGCTGGTTTTGGAAGCCGTGGCAAAGACTTATCGTTATCTTGATGAGGAGGCAGAGCAGTGATGGTGGGCGCCAAAAATCCTCATATGAGACTTCTTGTACTCGTGCTGCCATTTTTTCTTGGCGGGTGTTTGAGTAATGACATGACCGATTTAACGGACTATGTGAAAGAGATTAAGTCAAGAAAGCGAGGGGACATTGAGCCACTTCCGGAAATCAAACAGATAGAGACCTTTACCTATGTGGATGCAGGTCGCAGAAGTCCTTTTTATCATGAGAGTCAGGATAATGAGGATGCTGTTGTTGCTTCAAGTAACGGCCTGATGCCTGATCCCAGCCGTCGAAAAGAAGAGCTGGAAGCGTTTGAATTAGACTCTCTTCGGATGGTCGGCACGATTGAAAAAGACCGATTTTGGGCATTGGTGCAGGCACAAGATACGACTATCCATCGAGTACAGGCCGGTAATTACCTGGGGCGTAATCATGGGCAAATTACTCAGATTACTGAAAGTAAGATTGAATTGACAGAGATTATTCCAGATGGTCAAGGGGGGTATCGCGAACGTCAAGCCTCTCTGGCGTTGAGTGAGTAGATTCAGGGGTACTAAGAGTTATGCTAAAAATGGATCCAAAACAAAAACATATAGGATGGTGCGGTCGTGCTAAACCGTCCAGCTGTCGTGCCTCTAAGGCGTGTCAATTTGCTGCCCTGATATTTCTACTGCTATTAGGTCCCCTCAATGTGTGGGCGGCTGATAATGTCTTAAAGAACGTTACTTTCAACGCGATGCCGGGTAATAGAGTGCAGGTTATCATGGAAATGGCTAATCCAGTTGTGGAGCCGCGCCATTTTGCCACCGATAATCCTGCCAGAATTGCCTTAGACTTTTTTAATACCTCAAATAACTTTGGTCAGAAAAATCAGACCGTTAATGTAGGTAAAGTGAGAAGTGTAACAGCTATCGAAGCCAGTGGTCGCACACGCGTAGTGTCAATCTTGTCAGTGCGGTTGAGTACAAAATTCACTCTGAAGGAAATCAGATTGTTTTGAGTGTAGGAGGGGGGACAGTTGCTGATTCAACACCAGGTGAGCAAGATGTTGCTACCAAGAAATCTACACCACGAGTAGAAGCGGTAGCTGTTGAGCGGGCTATTGATAATGTCGATTTTAGGCGCGGTGATACAGGGGAGGGTAGAGTTCTTATCGAGCTTAATGATCCCTCTGCCGTAGTAGATATGCGTGAAGAAGCGGGGCGTATCATTCTGGATATCCCTGACACCAACGTACCTGAAAGTCTTGAGCGAGTATTTGATGTAAGCGATTTTGCGACACCTGTGAAATTGTTTGAGGTTACCTCAGAAGGGGAAAATGCACGTGTTGGTATTACACCCGTGGGGGACTATGAGCATCTTGCATATCAGGCTGATGAGCTCTATGTTGTTGAATTTAGACCTCTGACAAAAGCTGAGAAAGAGGAGATAAGGCGGCGACAAGAGACTTTCTCAGGTGATCGTCTCTCGTTAAGTTTTCAGGATATTGAAGTCCGCTCTGTCTTACAGCTTTTGGCAGACTTTACAGGCCTTAATTTGGTGACTTCCGATACAGTTACTGGTCGTATCACTTTACGACTTAAGAATGTGCCTTGGGATCAAGCTCTAGATATTATTTTGAAGACTCGCGGGTTATCTAAGCGTCAAAATGGCAATGTGATATTAATTGCTCCGACCGAAGAGGTTGCTGCACGGGAGAGGCTGGAGCTTGAATCGCAACAGCATATAGAAGAGTTGGCTCCGCTATATTCTGAATATATACAGATCAATTATGCAAAAGCCAAAACTCTACAGGAACTGCTGAAGAGCCCGGATAATCAACTACTTACGCCTGAGCGTGGTAATGTAACTGTTGATGAGCGGACGAATACTCTTTTAGTGAGAGATACCGCAGCTAAGTTAGATGATATACGGCGTCTTATCGAGCAATTGGATATACCTGTACGCCAAGTCATGGTTGACTCGCGAGTGGTTATTGCCAATGATGATTTCGCTAAGGACATCGGTGTAAGGTTTGGTGTTAACACTGATGCAACTTTTGGGGATGATAACTTCGCGCTCCTTGGAGGGGGATTAGCGGGCCATTTAGGAGGGACCTTTGGTTTGGCCCCCGGTATCGAAAATCCAGCCGACTCAACGCAAGAAGCGTTGATGGTCAATTTGCCACAGACATTATCTGCAGGGCGTGGTGGTGC
>JAKSCN010000270.1 GCA_022360595.1 Chromatiales bacterium | reverse complement strand
TTCGTCAATGCGGTGGTCAAAGACCCTGAAACAGTGGAGATCGTTGAGGCGATGATCAGTATGGCCAGCAAACTTGGACTGGGAGTGGTGGCCGAAGGTGTCGAAACCCATAAAGAGCGGGAGTTTCTTACCAAGAAAGGGTGCAAGCGCTTTCAAGGTGTCTTCTACTGTGAGCCCATATCAGACGAGGCGTTTATCGACCTGCTGGTGCAGCAGGGGGATGGCGCTAAAAAGCCCCACGGCTTGCAGAGCACCTTCGACGGATTTTAGGACCTGTTAACGGGCCCTAATCACTCTGTCGACAGCATCGCCTGAATGGATTCAGCCGCTGCCGGGCTGATGTTTCCCTTCTGCTGAGCCAGCTCTATCGCCTCTTGGCCAAGCAATTTGTAGAGTAGTACTGAACGTTCAGGCATTTTCTCCATCGCCTGTAGGTGCACCGATATGGTGCTGCTGTCGCCCCGGCTGATGGGGCCTGTTAATGCTTGAGGCAGGCCTGAGTGACGCAGATTATCCACACCACCTTGCACTAACGGTAACAGGGCTTTAAGCGCGGACTCCCGCTCAATGCCGGCCTGCTCCAAAAAGCGGACCGCAATATCTTCCAGTACAACCAGATAGTTGGAGGCGACACAAAGTGCGGCGTGGTAAAGTGCTTTGTTCTTTTCATCGATAATCAGCGCTGTGCCTTGTAGATCAGAGACCAGTGGCTCTATCTGCTCAATAGCCCGTTGATCACCTTCCAGGCAGTAGTAGGCGCCAATGAGCAGTTCTGCCCCTTTTTGGGGATCTGAGAGTGTCTGAATCGGATGGAAGGAGAGGGTGGCTGCGCCGGCGTTTTTGGCTGAACCAAGGACCGATGCACCAGCCGCGCCACTTAGGTGGATCACTGTCTGCTGGACGGAGAAGCCGCCTGTTTCAGCAATTTTGTCGCAGACACCCTTGATCTGCCCATCAGGGGTGGCGATGATTACAATGTCTGCGGATCTTGCAGCAAACAGTGGATCAGTGGTACTGATATCGCAGTCGACTAAAGTAGCACAATGTTCAGCTGATGCCTGGCTACGACTGGCTATTGCCGTTGCCCGATAGCCTTGCCTGCTTAGGGCCAATGCCAGCGCCGTACCGGCAGCGCCGGCGCCAATCAGTGAAAAGGTGGGCTTGTTGCTCATACTTGGTGATTAATCATATTTAGTGTAAACGGGCCGTACAGTGTAAATCTGACAGGCCGTAGCATATCAATTATCGTATGAATAGATTAGATGTTTCGAACACGACAGAGATGGATTATCAGCGCCGTTTCGGCGGTATCGCCCGTCTTTATGGCCAGGTAGCCCTGGAGCGTTTTAGTCGTGCCCATGTGGTGGTGATCGGTATCGGTGGAGTTGGCTCTTGGGTAGTGGAGGCGTTGGCCCGCAGTGCTGTGGGTGAGATCACCATGATTGATCTGGATCATCTGGCCGAGTCCAATACCAACCGCCAGATTCATGCACTGGATGGTGAATTTGGTAAGGCAAAGGTAGTGGCGATGGCGGAGCGGGTTGCAGCGATTAATCCTGACTGCCGCGTTCATACGATCGAGGAGTTTGTTGCGGCGGATAATGTTCAGGTGCTGATAAACAGTGATATCGACTATGTGATTGATTGTATCGATAGCTTCAAGGTGAAGGCGGCGCTGATCGCCCACTGCCGCCGCAACAAGATCAAACTGATCACCATTGGCGGTGCTGGTGGACAGATCGATCCGCTGAAGATCAAATTGGGTGATCTGAGCCGTACTGAGTATGATCCGTTGCTGGCTAAAACTCGCAAGCTGCTACGCAAGGAGTACAACTTTCCCCGTAATCTGAAGCGTCGTTTTGACCTGCCTTGTGTCTACTCCGAGGAGCAGCCACGCTATCCTGATGCTGAGGGTGGCGTCTGTCAGATGAAGCCAGGCGAGGATGCGGGTACAGGCCTGAACTGCGGTGGTTATGGCTCAGCGACAGCGGTTACCGCCACCTTTGGTCTGGTGGCGGTATCGCATGTGCTGAAAAAAATAGCGCAGATATAGTGAAACGTTAAATTCCGAGGTAGGCCTTCTGCACGTCCGGGTTGCTCAAGAGCTTATCAGCGGAGTCGTGCATGGAGACCGCGCCGTTTTCGATCACATAGCCCCGGTCCGCAATCTGCAGCGCTTGGTTGGCGTTCTGCTCCACCAGAAAGATGGTGGTGTTATGTTCATCGTTGATTTTTTTGATAATCTCGAAAATCTGCTGAATGATCAGTGGCGCCAAGCCCATTGAGGGTTCATCCAGCAGTAACAGTTTAGGGTGTGCCATCAGGGCGCGGGACATCGCCAGCATCTGCTGTTCACCGCCACTGAGGTTCCCCCCGGGTTGATTGCGGCGGGTCTTCAGAATCGGGAATAGACTGAAGACATAGTCGATATCCCTGCTGATACCGGCTTTGTCGTTACGCAGAAAAGCCCCCATGTCGAGATTCTCTTGAACTGTCAACTGCGGGAAGATGTGCCGCCCCTCAGGAACCTGGCAGATTCCCATACGGACAATCTCGTCCGGGCTCTTTCCATGGATAGGCTCACCCCGGAACAGCACCTCACCTGTTTTGGGTTTAGTAATGCCTGAAATCGACATCAGTGTTGTACTTTTGCCCGCGCCATTGGCGCCGATCAAGGTGATGATTTCGCCTTCGTTGATGTTGAGACTGATCCCTTTCAGCGCATGGATGTTACCGTAGTAGGTATGGATGTCGTTTAGCTCAAGCATCTGCAGCCTCACCAAGGTATGCCTTAATTACATCTGGATTATCACCAATCTCTTGGGGGGTTCCCTGGGCAATTTTTTTGCCGTAATCCATCACAAAGATGCGGTCAGAGATACTCATCACCAGTTTCATATCGTGCTCAATCAGCAGGATGGCCAGACCGTCGTCTCTGATCTTGGTGATCAGATCGTCCAGCTCTTTAGTCTCTTGCGGGTTCATACCTGCGGCAGGCTCATCGAGTAGTAACAGGAACGGATCTGTGGCCAAAGCGCGGGCGATCTCCAGCCGACGTTGGGCACCGTAGGAGAGGTTGCTGGCCAGGTCATTGACATGCTTCTCCAATCCCACTTTTTCTAAGATAGAGTAGCTGCGCTCAATTATCTCCCGTTCTTCCCGGCGATTGTGCCTGGTGCGGAAAATGGCTCCGGCGATAAAGGAGGTGGTGCGGCAGTGGCGGCCGATCATCACATTTTCCAGCACTGTCATCTTCTGAAACAGACGGATGTTCTGAAAGGTGCGGGCCATGCCTTTTTCGGTCACTTGGTTGGGTTTCAGACCGTTCAGGCGCGCCTCTTTCTTCCCCTCCTGGTAGAGTTTGATATCACCCTGAGTGGGGTTGTAAATACCAGTCAGGCAGTTGAAAAAGGTGGTCTTCCCGGCGCCGTTGGGGCCGATCAGCGCAACAATTTCCCCTTCGTTGATATCCAGGTCGACCTGATCGACTGCCCGGATACCGCCGAAGTGCATGGAGAGGTCGGTGACATTCAGAATCTGCTTTGCCATCACGCATCCCCCTCTTTAGCTGATTTTTTGAACTGATAGGACCGCCTCACATTGGCGATAATGCCTTGGGGACGGAACACCATCATGAGCACCAGAATGGCGCCAAAGGCGAGCATGCGGTATTCAGAGAGTGCCCGGAGATATTCGGGAAGAAGGATCAGGATCAATGCGCCGATGATGACCCCCAGGATTGAACCCATGCCGCCCAATACCACGATCGATAGGATGATGGCTGACTCCAGAAAAGTGAAACTGGCTGGATTGATGAAGGTGGTTTTGGCCGCGAAGATAACCCCCACTATGCCGGCCCAGGTAGCGCCTAAAGCAAAAGCGGTCAGCTTGGTTTTAGTCTTGTCGATGCCCATCGCCTGGCAGGCGATTTCATCTTCACGCAGGGCGATCCAGGCACGTCCCAGGCGTGAATCCTGCAATCGGTTGACCACGAAGATGGTGATTATCACCAGCCCTACCACCAGATAATACATATAGACAATGGCGGAGTTGAGGTCCATCTCCATGCCGAAGAACCCGGGGCGGGGGATGTTGGAGATGCCGCTGGGACCTTGCGAAAACTCGCTCCAGTTCTCCAGAACCAGGCGGATGATCTCGCCAAAACCGAGGGTCACAATGGCCAGATAGTCACCACGTAGTCGCAGAACCGGGAAACCCAGCACGATACCGAACATGGCTGCCAGTAGTGCGCCCATAGGCAGTATGGCCCAAAACCCCAAGTCAAAATGAAGATTGAGCAGGGCATAGCTGTAAGCGCCCACCGCATAGAAAGCGACATAACCCAGATCGAGCAGACCGGCCACACCCACCACGATATTCAAGCCCAGGCCGAGCACCACGTACATCAGTGCGGTGGTCATCACATTGGTCTGATAGGTGTCAAACAGGGATGGAAACAGCAGGGCGAAGAGTAGTGTGGCGGCGGCCAGCGGATAGAGGTATTTGGGTTCACGCAGAATGAACTGCACCAGCGGCTCATCGCCGATATAGCCGAAGCGCTTTTTTGATATGGTGAGGCTGCGCAGGCGCTCCCGGTGAATATAGAAGGCGCGGATCAGAATCGACAACATAAACACGCCGATACCGACAAACGCCATATTTTCCCAGCGCCAGATAACTGTTTTTTCGATGGGATTAACTTTGATGACCAAGATCGGAAAGGTCAAAAACATGAACCAGACCGAGGCCTTGAACGATCTTTTCAGTTCTTCCATAGAGATCATAACGGCTATACCTTTTGGATCTCTGCCCGGCCTAAAATACCGGAGGGTTTAAAAATCAGGATCAGCACCAGCAGCGAGAAGGCGAATACGTCTTCATAATCACTGGAGACATAACCGGTGGCAAAACTCTCGGTGAGACCCAGCACAAAGCCGCCGAGCACCGCGCCCGGAATCGAACCGATACCACCCAGTACCGCAGCGGTGAATGCCTTAATACCGGCGATAAAGCCGATAAAGAAGTTGATCTGGCCGATATGCGAGGCGATCAGTAGTCCGCCGACGGCGGCCAGGGTCGATCCGATAATAAAGGTGGTTGAGATCACGCGGTCGACATTGATGCCGGTCAGCATCGCCATCATGCGATCCTGGGAGGTGGCGCGCATCGCTTTACCGATTCGGGTGAATTTGATCACCAGGGTCAAAATCACCATCGCGGCGGCGGTGGTCAGAATGATCACCAGGTCGGATGAACCAATGATATGCGCGACCGGCTCCATGAAATCAAACTCAGGGATCAGCTCAGGGAAGGGGAGGAAGTCAGACGTCTGTGCCAGCAGCACATAGTTCTGCAGAAAGATCGACATCCCGATAGCGCTGATCAGCGGCGACAGACGTGGTGCGTGACGTAGTGGACGATAGGCCAGTTTCTCGATGGTATAGCCGTATGCGCTGGCCCAAACTGCTGCCGCGAGACCCGCCAGAACAATAATGCCCAGCAGGGGAAAACCGTAAATTGAGAGAACCGTGGAGATGATGAAGGCGGTGAACGCCCCAATCATATAAATCTCACCGTGGGCGAAGTTGATCAACCCGATAATCCCGTAGACCATGGTGTAGCCTAGGGCAATCAGGGCGTAGATGGAGCCGCGGGTGAGACCGCTTAAGAAAAGTTCAATGAAGTATTCCATGGAAGTGTTCGGCAAAAAAAGACTGAAGCGGGAGAGGACCCGCTTCAGTTTTTATCATAAGGGACAGTGTTTATTTGACTTCGACGTATTTACCGTTTTGGACTTGGTACATGGCGAAACCAACACCTACAGCGTCGCCAATCTTGTCAAAGTGGATTTTACCAACAGGCGTGTTAACGTCGCTGGTCTGCAGGGCTTTTTTCAATGCATCAAAGTCATCAGTGGAACCGGCCACTTTGATGGCGTTGGTCAAAGCCAGTGCCGCAGAGTAGGCGTTCTCATAGAAAGCGCCGTGATCTTCTTTGTATGTGGCTTTGTGAGCCTCAATTGCCTCTTTCGAGAGTGGATTGGCTGAGTTGTCCTTCGGACCAGTGGCGTAGACGCCTTCAGCATATTTTCCAGCAACTTTGATGAAAGTATCGTCTTTCACACCATCATCGGAGATGAAGGGGATTTTCATGCGCTTTTTGCGCATTTGGGTGACGATCTTGGACGCTTCCGGGTGGTAACCGCCAAAGATGACAGCATCTGCACGGTTACGCTTGATCTTCTGTACGATAGCGGAGTAGTCAACCGCACCAGGGGTTACACCTTCGAACAGAACCACTTCGCCTTTGCCGGACTCTTTAATAAAGGTTTGGGCGAACTCGGCCAGACCTTTACCGTAATCGCCCTTGTCGTGGATAACGGCTATTTTCTTGACGCCCAGCACGTTCAGTGCGAAGTCAACCTCGGTTCTTGCCTGGGCATCGTCAGCGGCGATGGTACGGAAGAAGTTGGGGTATTCGCCACTCTGGGTCAAAGCCGGGTTGGTGGCCGATGGCGACATGACCACAACGCCAGCGTTGTTGTAGATTGGCAGCGCCGCTTTGGTAGCACCGGAACAGATATGCCCCAGTACAACTTTCACGCCCGCCGAGACCAGTTTGGTCGCAGTGTTGGTAGCTACTTCTGGTTTACAGACATCGTCTTCAACCACCAGCTCGACCTGCTTGCCATTGATACCGCCTGCAGCATTGATTTTTGCAACAACGATTTCGGCGGCTTTCTTGGTCGGGATACCGTAGGAAGCCAGGTCACCACTGTGAGGGCCGGCTACACCTAGCTTAATGGTGTCAGCGACTGCAGGTAAAGCCATGGCCAAGCCGACAGCGGCAGCCAGAAGTGTCTTTCCGACGCGTAGTTTCATTTTTATCTCCTTGGTGAAAAGGCTTTATAAACCAACGATCATAGGCAATTTATAGTGTGAAATCCAGCACTGTTGGCGGACAAACGGGTAGATAAATATCAATGACATCCGTTTGGGGTTTTAATAGAGGGTATCGGCTCAAAACCGAGGAGTTTACTGTGATTTTATCAGGCGTTGAGATCGGGGATTAAGCGGGTTTCCAGCTTGGAGATTGCCTCCTTCAACTGGAGTTTTCGCTTCTTCAGGCGGGTGATCTGAAGCTCATTGACATAGGGCCCTTCATGCAGCCGGGCGATGGCGTCATCCAGGTCCCGGTGCTCTTGGCGCAGCAGTGCCAGGCGGGTCTTGATCTCTTCAATGTCGTCGTCATCCAGAATCATGGTTCTGCCGGCGGTTGTATTATCTGTTTGAGGTGTGATTCAGCTAAAGTGTAGTCTGAAATGGGCCTTGGGTGCAGCTTTTTCCTTGCTGCACCCAAGGGTTTTTTTACTTACTTATAGCGCTTTGATTTTAGCCAATTGCTCTTCCAGCGTGGCCAGGGCCGCGCAGTTCTCCTCCAGCTTGGCGCGCTCTTTGGCGACAACCGCTTCGGGCGCTTTGTCGACGAAGTTTGGATTGGAGAGCTTCTTCTCGATCCGCTCCACCTCGCTACGTTTCTTATCGATCTCTTTATTGAGACGGGTGCTCTCAGCATCTTTATCGATCAGGCCGGAGAGCGGAATCAGTACTTTCATCTCGCCGACCAGGGCCAGCGCCGACTCGGGGCCCTCTTCGCCTGCAGGCAGTACCGTCACCGACTCGGTTTTAGCCAGAAAGTCGAGATAGGGACGGGCGGTCGCGGCCCACTGCTGATCTTGTTCCGAGGCGTTGGCCAGCAATACAGGCACCGGTTTGCTGGGTTTGATATCCATCTCACCCTTGATTTGACGAATACCCAGGATGAACTGCTGTACCCACTCCAGCTCTTCAACGGCGGCTTGATCGACCAAGCTGTCATCCGCCTCCGGGAAGGGTTGGATCATGATGGTGTCACCCGATTTACCGGCCAGCGGTGCCGCAGTCTGCCAGATCTCTTCGGTGATGAACGGCATGATTGGATGGGCCAGGCGTAGGATGCTCTCCAGTACCTGAACCAGCGTCTGACGAGTACCCCGTTTGGACGCCTCCGAGGCTTGATCACTGTTCAGAACCGGCTTGGATAGCTCCAGATACCAGTCGCAGTAGTTGTTCCAGGTGAATTCGTAAATTGCCTGAGCAGCGTGATCGAAACGGTAGCCGGTGATGGCGTCGTTGACCGCCGCGGAGGTGGACTGCAGTTTGGAGAGAATCCAACGGTCCGCCACGCTCAGCTCAATTTCACCACCTTGCTGGCCGCAATCCTGCCCTTCGGTGTTCATGAAGACGTAGCGAGCGGCGTTCCAGAGTTTGTTGCAGAAGTTGCGATAGCCCTCGATACGGCCCATATCGAATTTGATGTCGCGGCCGGTCGCCGCCAGCGCAGCAAAGGTGAAGCGCAGCGAGTCGGTGCCGAAGCTGGGGATACCGTCCGGAAACTCTTTGCGGGTCTGCTTCTCAATCTTCTTCGCCAACTGTGGCTGCATCATCCCGCTGGTGCGTTTTGCCACCAGCGCTTCCAGATCGATACCGTCGATCAGATCAATAGGATCGAGCACATTGCCCTTGGACTTGGACATCTTGTCGCCGTGGGAGTCGCGCACCAGACCGTGCACATAGACTTCATGGAAGGGGACTTCGCCATCCATGAACTTGAGACCCATCATGATCATTCGGGCGACCCAGAAGAAGATGATGTCGAAGCCGGTGACCAGGACATTGGTCGGGTAGAAATCCTTCAACCGGTCGGTGTTCTCCGGCCAGCCGAGGGTGGAGAAGGGCCAGAGCGCCGAGCTGAACCAGGTGTCGAGCACATCCTCATCCTGGCGCAGTGGGTAGCTTGCATCAAAGCCGTGCTTCTCGCGCACCTCTGCTTCGTCGCGGCCAACGTAGACGTTGCCTTCATCATCATACCAGGCAGGAATACGGTGGCCCCACCAGATCTGGCGGCTGATACACCAATCCTGGATGTTGCGCATCCACTCATAATAGGTGTTCTTCCAGTTATCCGGGACAAAGCGGATCTTGCCGGTCTCAACCGCCTCGATGGCCGGTTTGGCCAGCGGTTCGACTTTGACGTACCACTGGTCGGTCAGGAAGGGTTCGATAACCGTACCCGAGCGGTCACCGCGCGGCACCATCAACTTGTGATCGACGACCTTCTCCAGCAGACCGGCTGCGTCCAGATCGGCCACAATCGCTTTTCGAGCCGCAAAGCGATCCATGCCGATGTACTTGGCTGGGAGCAGATCACCTTCCTCTTGGTTGTTCTCGCGGATTGCCGCATCGATAGTGAAGATGTTGATCAGACCGCCATGAATCTGTTCGCTGATGGCGATTTCATCACGGTGACGCTGCCAGACAGCGTAGTCGTTGAAGTCGTGGGCCGGGGTGACCTTCACGCAGCCGGTGCCGAACTCGGGGTCGGCGTGTTCATCCGCGACAATCGGGATTTTACGGTTGGTCAGCGGCAGTTCGACCAGCTCGCCGATCAGGTGTTTGTAGCGTTCGTCCTCAGGGTTAACCGCGACTGCGCAGTCACCCAGCATGGTCTCCGGGCGGGTAGTGGAGACCACCAGATGTCCCTGGCCATTCGAGAGAGGATAGCGCATATGCCACATGTGGCCCGCTTCCTCTTCGTTGACCACCTCCAGGTCGGATACGGCGGTGTGCAGTTTGGTGTCCCAGTTGACCAGGCGCTTACCACGGTAGATCAGTCCCTCTTCGTAGAGTCTGACAAACACCTCTTTCACGGCGTTGGAGAGCCCTTCATCCATGGTGAAGCGTTCATGTTGCCAATCCAGCGAAGAGCCGAGACGACGCAACTGGCGGGTGATGTTGCCGCCGGATTCACCTTTCCACTCCCAGATGCGATCGATAAAGGCGTCGCGCCCCAGGTCGTGGCGGCTTTTGCCTTCGGCCTCCAGTTGACGCTCCACCACCATCTGGGTGGCGATACCCGCATGGTCGGTGCCCGGCTGCCAAAGCGTTTTCTCGCCTTTCATGCGGTGGAAGCGGATCAATGTATCCATCACCGTATTGTTGAAACCGTGGCCCATGTGTAGGTTGCCGGTTACATTGGGTGGCGGAATCATGATGCAATAACGGGAGTTGGCGCTCTCCTCGGAATTCGGCGCGAAGTAGCCGCGCTCTTCCCAAGTGTTGTACCAGCGTTGTTCCAGGCTATGAGGGTTGTAGGTTTTTTCCATGGATGGGTGAATCTATCTTGGTCTGTCGGTCGTTAATACTTAAAGCGCGCCATTATAGCGCAAGGTTTGACTTGATAGGGGTAGGATTGTGAATTTATCTAACGCGCGAGGCGGCTCTGTTATGCTGACTATAATTGGGAGAGATGCGAAACTACAGGAAAGGAATCATTATGAGCCGTAACCGACTGATTACATTATTAATAGTTGCCGTTTTAATCACTCTGTTTTTTGCCTTTGATCTGGGCCAGTATCTCAGCCTTGAGTATATGAAGGCAAAGCAGGCAGAGCTGGAGGCGATACGGCAGGCCAATCCGCTACTGACTGCGTTGGTGTTTTTTGTGGTCTATGTGGTGGTAACCGCGCTGTCGTTACCTGGCGCAGCCGTGATGACGCTGGTGATCGGTGCGGTGTTCGGGCTGTTGTGGGGAACAGTGCTAGTCTCTTTCGCATCGACCTTGGGGGCCACCCTGGCTTTTTTGATCGCCCGCTTCCTGCTGCGGGATTCGGTTCAGAATAAGTTTGGTGATCGGCTGACGGCGCTCAATGCGGGTATTGAGAAGGATGGCGCCTTCTACCTGTTCGGTTTGCGGTTGGTGCCGATTTTTCCTTTCTTTATTATCAATCTGGTCATGGGCTTAACGCCCATCCGCGCCTGGACTTTTGCCTGGGTGAGTCAGGTCGGCATGTTTGCCGGAACGGTTGTCTATGTGAATGCGGGAACGCAGCTCGCCAAGATCGAGTCTCTCTCAGGGATTCTCTCGCCACCGCTGATTTTGTCTTTTGTACTGCTGGGTATTTTTCCCCTGATTGCGAAGAAGGCACTGGCCATCGTAAAGGCGCGCAAGGCGTTGGCTCACCATCCTAAACCCGGCAAGTTCGATCGTAATATGGTAGTGATTGGCGCAGGGTCGGGGGGGCTGGTTGCCTCCTATATCGCTGCCGCTGTGAAGGCCAAGGTGACGCTGATCGAGAAACATAAAATGGGTGGTGACTGCCTGAATACCGGCTGCGTACCCTCCAAGGCGTTGATTCGCTCAGCCCGTTTCCTGGCTCAGACCAAGCGAGCCAAAGAGTTTGGTTTTAAAAGCGCCAGTGCTGAGTTCGATTTCGCCGATATCATGGAGCGTGTCAGTGCCGTGGTGAAACAGGTGGAGCCCCATGATTCGGTAGAGCGTTACACCGGCCTGGGTGTTGAGGTGATCGAGGGAGAGGCGAAGATCACTTCACCTTATACCGTGCAGGTGAATGGCCAGACTTTGACGACTAAAAATATCGTTATCGCCACCGGTGCACGCCCGTTTGTACCACCGATTGAGGGAGTGGATCAGATCGACTACTACACCTCGGACAATCTCTGGGAGATCAGGGAGCTGCCAAAACGCTTTTTAGTACTGGGTGGGGGCCCGATCGGTTGTGAGCTGGCCCAGAGCTTTGCCCGTTTTGGCTCACAGGTCATCTTGGTTGAGATGATGCCACGCCTGATGATTCGGGAAGATGAAGATGTAGTCGAACTGGTCAATGAGCGCTTCCTGAAAGAGGGTATAGATATCCGGGTGGGACATCGCGCCAAACAGTTCCGTGTTGAGGGAGATAACAAGACCCTGATTGCCGAATACCAGGGTGAGGATGTCGAGATTGAGTTCGATGAACTGCTGGTGGCGGTTGGTCGTGCCGCCAATGTGAGTGGATTTGGACTAGAGGAACTGGGGGTGCGGTTGAATGATCGCCGCACTGTTGAAGTGAATGAGTTCCTACAGACCAACTTCCCCAATATCTTCGCCTGCGGTGATGTGGCAGGGCCCTATCAGTTTACCCATACTGCTGCTCATCAGGCTTGGTATGCCTCGGTCAATGCCCTGTTTTCCGGCTTTAAGAAGTTTCGTGTCGACTATTCGGTTATCCCTTTTGCCACCTTTACCGATCCTGAAGTGGCCCGGGTTGGCCTGAACGAACTGGAAGCGAAGGAGAAGGGTGTCGATTATGAAGTGACTGTATATGGCCTGGATGACCTGGATCGTGCCATTGCCGATGGTGAGAACTACGGCTTTGTGAAAGTGCTGACGCCACCGGGTAAAGATAAGATTCTGGGCGCCACTATTGTCGGTGAGCATGCCGGTGATCTGATTGCGGAATTTGTCGCCGCGATGAAACACGGTTTCGGCATGAACAAGATCCTGGGCACCATCCACATCTATCCCACCTGGACGGAGGGCAACAAATACGCTGCCGGCAATTGGAAGCGCGCCAACAAACCGGACAAAGTACTGGAGTGGGTTGAACGGTTTCACGCTTGGCGGCTAACCTGACTCCACGTGTGTCCCTATCATCCTGAGTTCGAGTAAACTGATAATCAGTTTATTGATCGGGATGATAGGGAAATGGCTAAAAAGAGAGTCTCGCTGGTGTTGGGCAGTGGCGGCGCCCGCGGTCTGGCACATATCGGTATCATTGAGTGTCTGGAACAGAACGGTTATGAGATCCACTCCATAGCCGGTTCATCGATGGGTGCGCTGATTGGCGGCATCTATGCGGCGGGTAAGCTGGATGCCTATAGCCAGTGGGTTAGGGCCCTGCAGCAGATCGATGTGCTTCGCTTGGTCGATTTTTCATTTCGGCGCAGTGGCCTGATCAAGGGCGAGAAGGTGATCGAAACCCTGCAGGAGCTGATTGGCGACCGCAATATTGAAGAGCTGCCGATCTCATACACTGCGGTGGCCACCAATATCGAAAATCAAAAAGAGGTCTGGCTCAATCAAGGCTCGCTGTTTAGCGCCATTCGCGCCTCTATTGCCATACCGACAGTGTTTACACCTGTGCAGTATCAGGGAAAAACACTGGTCGATGGTGGTCTGGTCAATCCTATTCCGATAGCGCCAACCTTACGTGATGACACCGACTTGACCATTGCGGTAAATTTGAGTGCCAAAGCCGATCCTAAACATTCGCAGGCTGAAAAACAGAAACAGCGTGCCAGCTTGGCAAAAAACAATGAGAGTTATCGCCAAAAGATCGCTCAGTTTGTAGATGGGCTGCAGCAGAAGCTGGGTAGGGATGACGATGAGGAGGAGTTGGGTATCTTTGAAGTGATCTCCGGCTCTTTTGAGACCATGCAGAAACTCATTGCCCGCTATCAATTGGCCGCCTATTCGCCCGACATCGTTATCGATATCCCCATCAATAGCTGCGCCTTCTACGAGTTCTACCGTGCTGAAGAGATGATTGAGCTGGGTCAGCAACAGGCCTGTAAGACACTGGAGCACTATTTATGAGGCAGGCGGTCTGGGCGGGATTTAGAAAGATCGTCAGCGGTGGTCAGAGTGGGGTGGATCGTGCGGGCCTGGATGCCGCACTGGCCTTGAACATCCCGTGCGGCGGCTGGTGCCCGCAAGGACGGAAGGCGGAAGATGGTGTGATCGATCAACGCTATCCACTGGTTGAAACCGACTCCGATAACTACTCTGTGCGCACAGCATGGAATGTGCGGGACTCGGACGGCACGTTGATCTTTAATCAGGGTGAGCTGGAGGGTGGTACCGCTGAAACGGTGGACTATGCCTTGCAGCAGGGTAAGCCTTGTCTGGTTGTCTCCTTGGATCAATCCATTGATATCGAAACCGTTATCAGATGGATCAATGATAACCGCATTGCCACTCTTAATATTGCCGGGCCGCGGGAATCAAAGTGGCCCGGTATTCAACAGAATACCCAAGCGGTTTTGCTGAATCTTCTTAGGGCCTGCTCGGAACAATAACCGACAGGCGAAACAAATATTCAAAGTTGTACGGTTGTTGCTGCGTGAGTGCCTGACCTATGCTGACATCAAACATCGGGTCTGGAAAGTCACCAGACCTGATCTCGATTGATTTGAGCTTGGGAGCGATGCAATGAATCTACTGGATATGCTGATGGATCAGAACAATAGCGCGGCCATTGGTGAGATTGCCAAACAGTTCAACCTTGACCAAAACCAAACCCAGAATGCACTGGGGCAGATTGTACCTGCACTGGCCAAGGGGTTGCAGAATAACGCCGCGCAGGGCGGTTTGGGGGATTTGATGAGTGCACTGGGGAGTGGTGATCATCAACGCTATCTGGATGATCCCAGCACTCTGTCCGGGGAGGAGGGGATTCAGGACGGTAATAATATTCTCGGACAGATACTTGGCAGCAAGGATGTCAGCCGTCAGGTGGCCTCACAAGCAGCAGCGCAAACGGGGCTGGACGCCGGTATGTTGAAGCAGATGTTACCGATGATCGCTTCTATGGCGATGGGCGTCATGAGTAAAAACGCCGCGAGTAGCGGTATGGCGGGCAATGCATCGGATATGGCAGGTATGCTGACCGGTCTGCTGGATGCGGATAAGGATGGTTCTGTCGTTGATGATCTGATGGGTATGGCCGGTAAATTTTTCCGCTGATTCTAAATTTGAGCCAATGATCTTGGAAGGGGTGAAACCAATTTGGGTTTCACCCCTTTTTTCTACTATGGACAGGGTGCTGACGTACAAGCGTTGAAGCTTGAACCTGACGCCGCATTGAATCCCGCATTGATATTCACGGTTGGCGCTACAAACTTCACAGTTGCACCGCTGGAGACAGTGACGTTGCCACTGGTATTCACTGAGGTGCTGCCCGTGCAGGTTACCACTTCACCCGACATGAAAGTTTTATTGCTTACTGTAGGTGTGGTACCTGAGCAGTTGTAGACAGCAGGCACGGTAATGGAGAAATTGCTATCGGCAATATCGAAGAAAATATTGTTTGAGCATCCAACCACTATACGTGCCGTGCTGGTTTCGATGCTGGGTATAGTGACCGATTGGGTGCCATCGTTGGGTGTGCTTGCGGCCAGCGTGGAGAAGGTTTGTCCCCCATCGGTAGTAAGCTGAATATCGACGCTTGGGCAGCTCACGGGCGCCGTGTTTGTACCCGCCACGTTCCATGTTACGTTGACGCTATCACCGGCTTGATAACTGGTGCTGTTGTTTTGACTGGTTACTCTGAAAGGACCGGAATTGCCATCAACATTAAAAGTCAGAAGATCTGAATCAACACCGCCGGTGCCTACTTGACTGTTGTCTTTATCCCGAACAGTCAGTTTGAAGTTCAGCTCGCGGCTGATGGATGGTAATACCTCCCAGGAGTTACCGTTGGCGCCTGACAAGATATCGGCCATCTGTGGAAAATAGCGTTTGGTGTTGGTTGTGCCCTCTCGTGACCGGAACAGTGGGCCGAGACTTGAAGCCGATGGCGAACCCGAACCAGCGGGGCCAAGGTCGTACTGTTCCCAGGTGTAGGTCAGGGAGGCTGTACCATTCGGGTCGGTTGCTGTACCAGTTAAGACAAAGGGGGTACTGTGTGGGATATAGAACCCACCTGCTCCGGCATTGGCGGTAGGTGGTGTGTTGCCTGTTGCCGTAACAGTTCCACAGGTGTTGCCGAAATCTGTTGTGGTGTAAGCGACCATCTCATCGATACTTTCGACATGGAAGTAGTCGTCACTGATACCATCGGCAGTATCGCTTGAGTTCTGTACATCATCCGATCCACAGATGCCGGCGTAGGCCATAATGGTTGAGCCACTTCCCGGTTCGTAGGCTGTGCCGCTGTTTCTGTTGCCTCCGCCGCAACTGCTTTGCGTACCGTTAAAGGTATGGTTGCCACCAAACTGATGGCCCAGTTCGTGGGCGACATAGTCGACCCAAAATGGATCGTTGGTTGGGCTGTATGAACCGGTTACGCCCCGTGCTTTGTATGAATCTTTACAGGGTACCCGCAAGGAGGCTATACCACCGCCGCCTGTACTGAAAACATGACCTACATCGTAATTGCTGCTGCCGATAGTGGAGGTGATATGGTTCTGATTTTGACTGAGCATGGCAACCCCGTCATAGTTACTGTAGGGGTCGGTTGAGCTATTGGTATGAATCAAACTATCGTTGTTGCCAATCAGCTGAAAGCTGACCGCAATATCGTTTTCATAAATGCCGGTGACGCGATTGATGGCGGAGACGATGGCATTATGTGCGCCCGTTGTCCCGCCAAAATAGGCCGTGTATTCGCCTGTGGCGGCAACGGCCAGGCGATAGGTGCGAAGCTGTGAGCCCGAGCTTTTAATGGTCGCCTTGGTTTGAGGAACCTGATAGCCGTCGTCCAGCTTTTGTGGCGGGGTCTCGACCTGCATATCCTTGAACGGCCGCATGAAGTGCTTGCGGAAGTAACTCATGTACTGGGTTTTGCTGTTCTTGGTGTAGGGGTCAACGTAGACAGTGCCTTTGGATGTTTTGGCAAACCCGTGGAAACCGCCGGTCGATGTCCAGTCAAAGCGGATCCAGGCTGCAGGGTTATCATAGCCGATCCCCTTGTAGGTCTTGGTGCCCGGGAATTTAGCCGCCAGATCCGGGTGCATGAGCTGAGTTTCGATTACTTCAAATCGCTCAAATCCACCATCCGGCAGAGGCAGGGAGAATATCGTGGGTGCTTTGGCAGAGGCGCCTTCCATCGGGGCCTTGGCAACCAAACTGTCAAATTGATTTTTGTCCAGACTCAGCAAGCGGTATTTAAGGGGCTTGATCTCTTGCTCGGCAGCGGCTGCTTTGGTGGCTGCCGATAGATCAGACCAAAGTCCATCTTCCGATTCTGCCGCCTGCGCGGGGGCAGCGAGGTAAAGTGCCGATAGTACAGAGGCGGTTAAACCGATCTGTTTTGACCGTGTGCTGTTTTTACTCATTCTGAACTCTCTGATATTCCATTAAGTCTGTTGTTAGCTATGGTCTAGCTATTAATTGGAGACTGCAGCAGCATTAAACCCTAACTTGAAATGTACTGATGGCGCAACACGGGTGACTGCGCCGCTGCTGCGATAGCAGGGGCAGTTGCCGGAAATAGAGCTGATGTGGGGGGATTTGACTCTATCAGAAGTGTACTTGAGAAATGTATCATCACTTGTAATCACCTCTTTGCGTATAAGATATAGTGTCGGATCCTAAACAAGAATCTTTAGAAATGTTGCAACTGTGTTCCTTTTTTGGACGATTAGGCGCTATCTTCCTAACGAAGTTTGAACTGGAGCTGATTTGTTCGCCACTGGCGGTCAGATTTGTACCATCAGGCTATACCACGGGGTGGGAAGCGAATGAGGGCAGCAGAAATCTCCCAAGCGGTGTATCATACGCCAGTTTAGAGCGGCGCCAGGGCGGCCGAATGCGCGCTTTGGAGAGCCGTAGAGTCGACTTTAAGCAAATTGATGAAGGCCTAAACCCATTACCACGCCAACAATAGTTCCGCGTCCGGAACATAATATCTCCCGGGCGAGCATTAGCGAAAATGCCGTTAAGGTATTGTATCGATTGAAAAATGCCGGATATCAGGCCTATCTGGTAGGCGGTGGCGTGCGCGACTTGCTGCTGGGACGAGAGCCAAAAGATTTTGATATCGCCACAGATGCCCATCCCGAGCAAGTGAAGAAGGTGTTTAGTAACTGTCGCCTGATTGGGCGGCGTTTCCGGCTGGCCCACGTCCATTTTGGCCGAGAGATCATCGAGGTGGCCACGTTTCGCGCCAATGTCACCAATGGCGAGGATCTGGATCGCGAGTCGGAAAACGGCATGCTGTTGCGCGACAACGTTTACGGCACCATTGAGGAAGATGCTCTGCGGCGGGATTTCAGCGTCAATGCTCTCTACTACAATATTGAAGACTTTTCGGTAGTCGACTACACCAACGGGTTACCCGATCTGCGAGACGGGGTACTGCGCCTGCTGGGTGATCCTGCAACCCGCTACCGGGAAGACCCGGTGCGGATGCTGCGGGCGGTGCGTTTTGCCGCCAAGCTCGGCTTTATTATCAACCCCCAGTGTGAAAAGCCGATCTTTGAGTTGGGCGAACTGCTTGATGATGTTCCGGCAGCCCGCCTCTTCGAGGAGGTGTTAAAGCTGTTCATGGGGGGGGTGGCCCTCAACACGTTTGAAAAACTACGCCACTATGATCTGTTTGAACGGCTGTTTCCCGAGACTGATGAGTATTTGACCCATGAAGAGGGCAACTTTCCGGTCACCTTTGTCAATCGGGGGTTGGAAAACACCGATAATCGCATTGCCGAAGGGAAACCGGTAACCCCGGCTTTTCTCTTTGCGGTGTTGTTGTGGGAGCCGGTGCGGCAGCTCTCCAATCGTTTGATCGCTCAGGGTCAATCGCCACTTCAGGCGATGCAGCAGGCGGGTAGTGAGATCATCTTTTGTCAATCCAAGCGGATCTCGATTCCTAAACGCTTCAGTCTGCCAATGCGTGAAATCTGGAGCCTGCAGCACCGTTTCAATCACCGCAATGGCAAGCGGCCGCACCGCCTGCTCTCTTACCCCCGCTTCCGAGCCGCCTATGATTTTCTGGTGCTGCGCGCCGAGAGCGGTGAAGCGGATCAAGAGCTGGCCGACTGGTGGACGGAGTTTCAAACAGCTTCCGAAGAGGATCAGAATCGCATGAGCAAGCCCAAGCAGGGTAGCTCGGCGACAAAACGGAAGCGTCGCCGCAGACGCAAGCCCAAGCCCCGCAACCAAGAGGCTGAATGAGCCTTAAATGAGCGTTACCAGTTTTGGCGGGGCAGAGTGGGTTGAGGCCTATGTCGCTCTAGGTAGTAATCTTGAGAATCCTTGCATGCAGTTGCAGAGTGCGTTGGCGGAGATCGCCCAGAACCCGGCGATAGTGCTCCTGAAGCACTCGAATTTCTACGACACCACCCCGGTGGGTGGACCCGCGGGGCAGCCCAATTATCTGAATGCAGCGGTCAAGCTGCGCACAACATTGACACCCCCAGCGCTGCTAAACGCACTGCAGGCCATTGAGGAGGCTCACGGCCGTGTCAGGGATGTACGTTGGGGGCCGCGCACATTGGATCTGGATATTTTGCTGTACGGTGACCTGGTGCTGGATACCGCTGAACTTACCATTCCCCATCCGCGTATGCACGAACGTGCTTTTGTTTTGGTTCCGTTGCGGGATGTGGCGCCCGGCCAGTTGCCGATTTCGGACAAGGGGACGCTGGACGGGCTGCTTGCCACGCTGAGCACTGAAGGGGTTACTCACCATGAGTGCTAGTGGATTGCCAACCCCCGGCTACATTGTCGTCGAGGGGCCCATCGGGGTAGGTAAAACCAGCCTGGTGAAGCGGCTGTCTGAAAGCTTCGCCTGTGATACCTTGCTGGAAGCGGCTGAAGAGAACCCTTTCCTCGAGCGCTTTTATAGCGACGGTGGCTCCGCCGCTTTTCCCACCCAGCTCTTTTTCCTGTTTCAGCGTAATCAACAACTGGAGCGGTTGCGCCAGGCTGATCTGTTTCGTCAGGGGCTGGTGGCCGATTTTATGTTGGAGAAGGATCGTCTGTTTGCTGAGGTGAATCTGGATCCTGAAGAGCTGAACCTCTATCAGCAGGTTTATCAGCGACTGGCGATGGAAGCGCCGGCACCGGATCTGGTGGTCTATCTGCAAGCGCCGGTTGATGTGCTGGTGCAGCGGATCAAGCGCCGTTCGCGCCACGAGGAGCGCCATATCGACAGTGGTTATTTGCAGCGTTTGAGTGATGCCTACACCCATTTTTTCCACCAATATGACCGTTCACCTCTATTGATCGTCAATGCGGCGACCATCAACCCTGTTGATCGGGATGAGGACTATCAGTTACTGCTGGAACAAATCCGTAGTATCAGCAGGGGAAAACACTATTTCAATCCGGCACCGACACTGTTCTAATATTGCAATGCAGCAAATAGGGCCTGTATTTAAGCCCTAATCATGAATAGCTAATAGGAGGTCCTGACATGGCTCGAGTGACCACAGCAGCCCTGATCCAGATGAAGCAGCAGGGTGAAAAAATAACAATGTTGACCAGCTATGATGCCAGTTTTACGGCGGCCCTTGAGGATGCTGGTGTTGAAGTCATTCTTGTCGGTGACTCCTTGGGTATGGTGATTCAGGGGCAGGAGACAACGCTGCCGGTGACCGTGGATGAGATCGTCTACCACACCCAGTGCGTCAATCGCGGTCGACGTAATGCCTTGCTGATCGCCGACATGCCGTTTATGAGCTATAGCTCGGTGGAACGGGCCTTGGATACGGCTGAACTGCTTATGAAAGAGGGTGGGGCTCAGATGGTTAAACTGGAGGGGGGCGCTGAGCAACTGCCCGTTGTTGAACAGTTGTCTGCCAATGGTGTGCCTGTCTGTGGCCATTTGGGGTTGCTGCCTCAGTCCGTTCATAAACTGGGTGGCTATAAGGTACAGGGGCGCGATGCAGAATCCGCCCACAGTATCAAAGAGGATGCGATTGCATTAGAGCAAGCCGGCGCCAAAATGTTGGTGCTGGAGTGTGTGCCGAGCAGCTTGGCGAAAGAGATCAGCCAGACCCTGACAATACCTGTGATCGGCATTGGTGCTGGCCCGGATTGTGATGGGCAGGTACTGGTTGTCTATGACATGTTGGGCATCACGCCCCGTTATATGCCCAAGTTTTCAAAGAATTTCCTGGAAGAGACCAACTCTGTGCCTGAGGCGATTGCCGCCTATGTGAAGGCGGTGAAAGCGGTCACTTTTCCCTCTGCTGAGCACACTTTTGAATGAATACGGTTAACTCGATCCAGGCGCTCCGGGAGCAGGTGCTTGGCTGGAAAAAAGCAGGAGAGAGGGTCGCATTGATTCCCACCATGGGGAATCTCCATGACGGTCACCTTGAACTGGTGAGGCGTGCCCAGGGTGTAGCGGATAGAACCGTTGTCTCCATCTTCGTCAATCCGTTGCAGTTTGGTGAAGGGGAGGACTTCGGTAGTTATCCCCGTACCCTGGAAGCCGATAGTGACAAGCTGGCCGGTATCAATACCGATCTGGTATTTGCACCGACCGTTAAAGAGATGTACCCCAAACCCCAGTCGGAGCAGACCCGGGTCGAAGTGCCGCTGATCTCCGATATCCTCTGCGGCGAATCACGTCCCGGCCACTTTGTCGGCGTTGCCACGGTGGTCTGTAAGCTCATCAATATGGCGCTGCCTGATGTTGCCGTGTTCGGTGAGAAGGACTTTCAGCAGTTGATGGTGATCCGCCGGATGGCTGAAGACCTCTGCTTGCCGGTTGAGATTATGGGAGTGTCCACGGTGCGTGAAGCGGACGGTTTGGCGCGCAGCTCCCGCAACGGTTATCTGACCCGTGAGGAGCGGGCTATAGCGCCTGCGCTCTATCGGGTTCTACAGCAGACAGCAGAGTCGATTCGCAGCGGTAAACGTGATTACGCCACTCTTGAAGCACAGGCTAATCAAACACTGAAGGAGACTGGGCTTACGCCGGACTACTTTAAGATTCGCCGGGCCGCCGATCTGACCGAACCGTTAGACGGTGATCAGCAGTTGGTGATGCTGGCGGCAGCCTATCTGGGTAAGGCGCGATTGATTGATAATATGACACTTGATCTTGCTTAGACAGGCGGATCGGCCCAAGGGTACAATAACAAACTTTACCGTTTCGACAGATTTTCATAAGGCTGTGGATGATGATCGTTAAACGTCATTTCCTGTTTCTCTTTATCTCTCTATTTCTCTCGTTTTCAGTCCCAACCGTTTTGGCGGAAACCGCCGCATCGAATGGCACTGCTGAAACAGAGGCCGCACCCGTACAAGAGCCTGTCCCCGAAGGGCTGAAAAGTCCGCGGGCGACCATGGAGACCTTTTTGGGGGCGATGAATGATATCAAGCGTGGTACGCCAGATAAGATCAGTGTAGCGGTTACCGCGCTGGATCTTGCTGATGTCAATCCATTGGTGCGGGAGGAGCGCGGCAGGGATCTGGCCTGGATGCTGTTGGAGGTGCTGGACCGCACCCGCCTGATCAATACCAAGAAAATACCGCGCCGTACTGAGGGCAAGCCCTACCTGTTTCACACGTATAAGAGTGGTGAGATCAAAATTGCCCAGGCTGCCTCGGGGCGTTGGCTGTTCGATCGTGAGAGTATCGATAAGCTGCCGCAGATTATGGATGAGATGGCCTCGAAAGAGCGTGTTAAAGGCAAAGATGGTGAGGCCTCCTTTGTGCCCTGGCACATTCGTCTGCGTCAGCAAATTCCCGCTTCTCTGAAGCAGTCGACCCTGATGCTGCAGAACTGGCAGTGGATTGGTCTGCTGGTCATGGTGCTGGTGGGTGTGATTCTCGACAAGATAGTCTCCTTCTTCCTCCGGTCATTGGTGCGTCGTTGGCGTGATTCCACCGATCACCAGGAGTTTAAGGAGATCTCCACTGATATTCTGCGCCCTTTGGGGCTGATGGCGATGGCTATTATCTGGTGGATCGGGATCAATCTTATGGGATTGCCAGAAGGGGCGATGCTGGTGCTGCTGCTGGCGGTAAAGTTTCTCGCCAGTATATCCGGTGTGTGGGCCGCCTACCGGTTGGTCGATCTGGTCTCGGCATTTCTGTATAAGCGTGCCCAGGAGACGGCGAATAAACTGGATGATGCGCTGGTTCCCCTGATTCCAAGAACGCTGAAGATCTTCATCACCGTCATCGGCTTTGTCTTCATTGCCGACAATCTCAATGTCGATATCTCCAGTCTGCTGGCTGGTCTCGGTCTGGGTGGTCTGGCCTTTGCCCTGGCGGCCAAGGACATGGTTCAGAACCTGTTTGGCTCCGTTACCGTATTGATGGATAGAACCTTCTCGGTTGGGGACTGGGTTATTGTTGATGGCGCCGAGGGGAGTGTTGAGCGTATCGGCTTTCGCAGTACCCGCATCCGTACGTTCTACAATTCGGTGGTGACGGTGCCCAACTCCAAGTTTATTACCGCAACGGTGGATAATATGGGGGAGCGCAGATATCGCCGACTCTCGTGCAAACTCTCGCTCACCTATGACACACCCCCTGACCGCATTGAGGCATTCTGCGAAGGGGTGCGTGAACTGGTGCGTCAACACCCCTATATGCGCAAGGATTACTACCACGTCTACCTGAATGAGTTTGCGGCCTCCTCACTGGATATTCTGCTCTACGTCTTCTGGATAACGCCGGAATGGAGCACCGAGCTGAGGGAGCGTCACCGCTTCATGCTTGATATTCTGCGTCTGGCCCAGCGTCTTGGGGTGGAGTTCGCTTTCCCGACCCAGACACTCTATATGAAACAGGAAGAGCTGAATGGTGAAGCTGGCGCTGAGATGGGCCAGAGTGACGCCATCGATTTAGGTCAGAAATTGGCGAAAGAGATCGTTTCAGAGACGACAGGGTTGGGCGTAAAGCCTGCCCCAGTGGTGTTCCCGCGAGTGAAGTAGTAAGAAGTAGTAAATAGGGATAGGTTTAAATGCGTGGATTGGTGATTGGGTGTGCTATTTGCTGGATGTTCATCGGCAATGCTGTTGCCGACAGCGTGCAACAGGGGTATGAAGCTTATCAACGTAAGGATTGGACGGCCGCCTATGATCTATGGCGGCCGGAGGCTGAAGCAGGTAACGTGCGAGCCCAGTTTTATCTGAGTGTGCTTTATGCCGAAGGTATTGGTGTTGCATTCAGCCCGGATCTGGCCAAGCATTGGCTGCTGAAGGCGGCGGAGGGCGGTTTTCCGGCAGCCCAATTCAACCTCGGTAACTGGTATCAGCAGGGGACCTGGGTTGAGATGGATGACAGCCAGTCGGCGTATTGGTGGGAAAAGGCAGCGCAACAGGGGTTCTCGAAAGCCCAGTTCAATCTGGCTTCCCTCTACTATTTGGGGCGCGGTGTTGATCAAAGCCAGGCCCAGGCGATCCATTGGTATACCCAAGCGGCCCACGGTGGGTCAAAAAAAGCGAAGGAGATGTTGACCAAACTGGGCCAGCCCTACGTTCCTAAAGCCACGCCAGTGGGCTTGGTGCTGCCGGGAGAGGTTGTGGGGGCTGTTTCTGTCAAACTGGAAAACCCTCACCAAAAGCTTAAAGTTGATGTAAGTAAAAACAATAAGTTAGCAGCGAAACCTCCAGCCGAAAATAGTACTGAAAAAACCTTGAAAACTGGCCAAAACGTGCCATTTTTTCAAGGTGGAGAGTGGATTATGATGCAGCCTGATGGAAACTATACGATTCAGGTATTTGCAACAGACAACCGTGAAAGCGCTTTGGAATTGCAGAAAAGTCTAAAAGTTTCTGGACAATCTGCCACATTTAGCTATTCTCGCTTCGGACAACAGTGGTATGCGGTGGTTACCGGCAGCTATGCCACGCTGGGTGAAGCAAAAAGGGTGATGAATGCTCTGCCTGAAAGTGTGAAGCGGGAGAGGCCGTGGATCAAGCGGTTCAGGGTGATTAAAGAGGCGATGGAGCGCAATAACTGAAAACGAATGCTGCATTGCAATATGCGACATTTAGGTTGATAATATTACGTTTCGATTACGAGGAGTCGGTTCCCGATGCAGTTGACGCTTCTAAAATGCAAATTGCACCGTGCCTGTGTGACTCATGCTGAGTTGGACTATGAAGGGTCGTGTGCCATAGATAAAGATCTGATGGATCTGGCGGGTATCCTTCCCTATGAACAGATTCAGATTTACAACGTAAGTAATGGTGAGCGTTTCACCACTTACGCCATTGAGGCTGAGCGTGGTTCCCGGATTATCTCTGTGAATGGCGCTGCTGCGCACAAGGCGTCACCGGGTGATCGGGTGATCATCTGCGCCTACGCCACGCTGGATGAGAAAGAGCTGGCCGATTTCAAGCCCAGCCTGGTTTACTGCAACGAGCACAATTTCGTAACCGGTACCGGCGATACTATCGCTACTCAGGTCGCTTAAGCCGGTCTGGCTCCCAACAATCAAGTGGCCAAAGATCAAAAGGCCGTCAGCAGGCGCTGCTGACGGCCTTTTCTATTTGCGTAGGGCCTGTTAACGGCCCTAATAAGTTCTAAGCGGTTTTGAGCGGGTTGATGGCCGGGTTGTCCATCGCCATGTGATAGACATCGATATAGTGCTCCGCGCTGGCATCCCAGCTAAAGTCCTGTTTCATGCCCGTGGTGGCCAGCTTTTCCCACCA
>JAKSCN010000157.1 GCA_022360595.1 Chromatiales bacterium | reverse complement strand
TTGGCTGGTATCGCAATACCGGCTTACCAAGACTATACGATAAGGTCACAGATCACCGAAGCACTGACTTTGGCCACCGAACTTAAACCGGGTATTAAAGAGTATTACAAACACAAAGGTGTGTTTCCGGCTAACAACGAACAAGCCGGCGCGCCAGAGGCCAAATACCTATTGGGCAACTATGTTCAAGGGATAGAAGTCGCTGACGGCGCAATTCATGTCAGTCTGGGCAACAAGATCAATCAGCACCTCAAAGACAAGAAGCTGACCCTGCGCCCTATTGTTGTTACCGGCAGCCCGACAAGCCCCTTCTCCTGGTTGTGTGGCTATGATGAGGCACCCAATGGCATGGAGCCCATCGGCGAAAACAGAACCGACATTGAGAACAAGTTCTTACCCCCAGCTTGCCGGTCATAGCAATCGCAAAATTCATCGTTCACAGTGTATCGATAGCGTGCTAACTTTATCTGACGACAGATGACATAAGGTACTGATGTGGCAAATTCACTCCAAGAGCAACTCCTGAAAGCCGGCCTGACTGACGAAAACAAGGTTAACAAGGCCAAAAAAGCCAAACAGCGTAAGGAGAAAGAGCAACGTCACAGCAAAAAGCGGCAGGAAGATGAAGCGACCCGCTTAGCACGCGAAGCAAGAGCCCTAGACGCGGCGCGCGACCGGGAGCTGAACCGACAGAAGAATGAAGAGGCCAACCACAAGGCAATTATGGCTCAGATTCGACAACTCATCGAGATGAACCGCCTGGTGCTTGAAGAGGGCGAAATCGCCTACAACTTCAGTGACGACAACAAAATTCAACGTATCTATGTTAACGACCAACAACACGGCCAGCTCAGCCGCGGTCAGCTAGCCATTGTCAAACTGGATAATCGGTACGAGGTTGTTCCCGCGGGGGTCGCTGAGAAGATCAGCTTACGCGCCGCTGATTGTGTCATCGTGAATAATCAGAACGAAAGAGTAGAGGATGAGGATGATCCTTATGCAGAGTTCAAGGTACCTGATGATCTTATGTGGTAAGCTTACCTTACACCTGTAGGCACCAGCCTCTCTTGCACATCCTTCTGGTGAAAGCAGTTATTTTGAGAGTAAGAAAAAAGGCCTGCCAAACGCAGGCTTTTTTAGTTCTTTATGTTTTTGTTAATAGCTTTTCAAGATTACTTTGGAATCGTAATGGGAACCATATATTACCCTCAGTAAATCTTTTCAGTTTAACAACAACAAACTCAAAACCAAGTTTTTTGGAAAGCGAGCATGAACTTATTTCCTCTCTATCAATAGAGATAGATGGTAATAAAAACCGAAAAGGAAAAATATAACTCACCACTATCCTGTTATCAAAAACTCCAACTTTAGAAATGCTAACAAATAAGTTATTAGGCTTTGAAGACTGCTCCACAATAAAAGGAATCCACGATAACTCATTCGCTTCACTACTGGTTATTTTACAGGAGAATTCTTCTCCTAATTCCCCTAAATAACCTCGCCTACCTATTAATGCAACAATTAGAGCAACAAAGAATAATACAAATACTAAAAACGTAATTTCTATAGCCATGTATCCTCCCTAGTGCAAAACATCGTAGGCTGTCAAACCAATCCAACGACCAACATCGCCAAGAACACTTGTACTGAAAACAGCATCTGTATAAGTTCCTGTCACCCAACTTCTGGTGTGCCAATAGACAGAGCCAATCCTGCCTCATAAACCATACCGGAATAGATGCAGCAGCGGACTGAAACCCACCGCAATTATTTTGTTGATAATCAGTAGCCATTGGAAGGTTTGCCACTCCACCTAAGCCGCTGCCTATTTCTTTTATTCTTTGAATTCCAAAATTGCCTTCAGTATCCAATAAAACTTAGGAGCTATATGCGGTTTTAATTCCTTGAATCCCAGCAGTGCAAAAGTTCAAACTGCCAGTTTTCAATTATCATTGATTCACTGACGAAGTGAACTCAGTCAGCTTTTATTTTTAAATTAAACACCCAACAAAAATAAGGGACACAGTGAAAAACTGCGCCCCTTCTAGTGGGTTTGGTTATCAATAGATTGACAAGGCATCTAGCAAAGGCAGGGGCGTATATATGGGGCTCAAATACCGCCTAATTGATCAACGCCTTACAGTTCAACGCAATCTCCAGCTCCTCATCGGTGGGGATTACCAACAGCGCCACAGCGCCCTGCTCTCCATTGAAAGCCTTAACACCTGTCTGCTTGGCACTGTTTTTGGCCTGATCGACGACAATCCCCATCGACTCCAGATCAGCACAGATACCGGCACGGGCTGCCGCGTCGTTCTCGCCAATCCCCCCGGTAAAGACAATGGCATCGACACGACCAAGCACTGCGTAGTAGGCGCCGATGTATTTTTTCATGCGGTAGATAAACAGCGCGCGCGCCAACTGAGCCTCTGCATTGCCAGCCGCCGCCAGCTCACTCACCTCACGCATATCACCCACACCGCAGATCCCCTTCAGACCACTCTCTTTATTGAGCAGACGCTCCAGCTCAGTAGGTGAGATATTGGCCTCACGCTCCAGGTAGAAATGAATAGCGGGATCCAGGTCACCGCAACGGGTGCCCATCACCAAGCCTTCCAGCGGTGTCATTCCCATCGTGGTATCGACACTGCAACCGTCTCTTATAGCCGTAGCGCTACAGCCATTGCCCAGATGCACGGTGATCAGGTTAAGCTCTGACAGTGGTTTGCCTAAATGCCCGGCCGCCTGCTTGGCTACATAGCTGTGGGAGCTGCCATGAAAGCCGTAACGGCGCACCTTGTGCTTTTTGTAAATCGTTTCAGGAAGCGCATATCGATAGGCCTCTGCAGGCATGGTCTGGTGGAATGCGGTGTCGAACACGCCAATCTGCGGCACATTGGGATAGAGGGACATAGCCACTTCGATCCCTTCCAAATTGGCCGGGTTGTGCAGTGGCGCCAGGGGGACCATCTCCCTGATGACATCGATCACCTGTTGATCGATACGTACCGGCTGGCTGAACACTTCACCACCGTGCACGACACGATGCCCCACCGCAGCCAGTTCATCCGCCGAACCCAATACACCAGTCTGCTGCATCTGCTCGACAATCACGGCCATACCTTGTTGATGATCGGCCGCATTACAGTTGAGTTCCAGGGTCTGTTCATCCTCTTCACTACCCCAGCGCTGAACCAGATGGCTGCCACTCTCACCAATACGTTCCAAGAGACCTGCCGCCAGCGCCCGCTGGTCTGTCATGTCAAACAGCTTGTATTTGATCGATGAGCTACCGGTGTTGATGACCAGCACTTTCATGATTCACCATCCTGAGCTTGAATAGCGGTAATTGCCACGGTATTGACAATGTCGGTCACTGTACAACCACGGCTTAAGTCGTTGACCGGTTTATTCAACCCTTGAATCACCGGGCCAACGGCGACTGCATTGGCGGAGCGCTGCACCGCTTTGTAGGTGTTATTGCCGGTATTGAGATCTGGAAAGATCAGCACTGTCGCCTGTCCGGCAACCTCACTGTTGGGCATTTTGGAGCGAGCCACACCGGCGTCAACAGCGGCATCGTACTGAATCGGCCCAACGATTTTAAGATCCGGGCGTTGTTTGTTGGCCAGCTTGGCCGCCGTGCGGACAATCTCAACATCGGCCCCTTTACCCGATTCACCGGTGGAGTAAGAGAGCATCGCGGTACGCGGATCGATACCGAAGATCGCGGCCGTTTCCGTAGAGCTGATCGCAATCTCCGCCAGTTGCTCGGCATTCGGATTGGGGTTGATCGCACAGTCACCGTAGACCAGTACCTTATTCTCCAAACACATGAAGAAGACACTGGAGACCAACGAGCAGCCCGGCTTGGTGCGGATAATCTCAAAGGAGGGTCGAATCGTATGCTGGGTGGTGTGGGCCGCACCGGACACCATCCCATCGGCATAACCGTGGTGAACCATCATGGTGCCAAAGTAGCTGACATCGGCCATGGTGTCGTAGGCGAACTCTGGCGAGATACCTTTGTGTTTTCTTAGCTCATAATAGGTATCGGCAAACTGCTGACGCCACTCCGAGGTGTGGGGATCGATAATTGGGATATCGTCCAGCTTCAAGCCAAGTGCAGTAATCTTGGTGAGGATCTTCTCCTCCTTACCCAGCAGGGAGATATCGACTACATCACGCAGTTTTAGAATTTCCGCGGCACGCAGCACACGCTCATCAAAACCCTCAGGCAGCACGATGTGCCGGCGCTGGGATTTGGCCCGCTGAATCAGCTCATACTCGAACATGATCGGTGTCATGCGACGCATGGGGCTGACACTGGTAATCGTCTCCTGCAGCGACTGCTGATCAACGCTGCTCTCGAACACCCCCAAGGCGGCGGCGATTTTACGATCATCCGTGGGGAGGATACTACCCTCCACATCATTGACCTTCAGCGCTGAGTTAAAGGTATCCCAGGGGGAGGTCAAAATCGGCACACGGGATTTACTGATCCCCTCCAGCAGCAGACTAAGCTGCTTGGCCGGCTGCATACCACCGGTAAGTAGCAAGCCTGAGACTTTCGGATAGTTGGTGGAGGCGTCGGCGATCAGAGTGCCGAGGATAATATCCGAGCGGTCACCCGGGGTGATAACCATGCAGCCCTCTTCAATACGATCGAGAAAGTCCGGCACCTCCATCGCCGCCACTTTGTAGCTGTTTACCTCGTAGTTGAGCCCCTCTTGATCGCCGCTGAAGGTCTCCAAGCCCAACGTTCTGGCGATCTCGCCAACCGTAGGCTTCTCCAGCGCCCGGAATTCGGGCAGCAGGTAGAAAGGCACCGATTGCATGGATGCGGACTCCAGACCGGCTGCAATCTTCTCCATCTCATCAGGGCAGACACGATTGACCATCGCCCCCAGCAGTTCACAGCCACGATCTTCCAGCGACTCTTCCAACACGCGCACCGCGTCGACAACTTCCCGGGTAGAGCGCCCCAAGCCTTTGATCACCGGTAGCAGCAGGCAACCGAAGTTATTAGCCAGATCAGCATTGAAGTCCAACTCCAGCGCGGAAGTGATATCCGCAAAGTCGGTGCCGGCACAGAGCACCACGTCCATCTGGCGTTCAAGATTTTTGTATTTATTGATAATCCGTTTCAACAGGGCTTCATAACGTCCCTCCGAGAGGAAGTTACGCGCCACCTCATCCGTCACCCCGTAGAAGGCATCCGGGGGAAGATCGATTTGATAGCGGGTAGAGATGAGATGAATCAGGGCATCCTTCCCGCCGTTTTCAGGCACCACAGGGCGGAAGAAACCCACTTTCTCTGTGAGAGACTTCAGCATCTCCATCATACCGAGCACAACGATCGATTTACCGCTGCCAGGCTCCGCACCCGCGATATAAACACTTCTAAACATAAAACCTCTTTTGAAATCGGCCTGTCGCAGCGGAAAATGCTACTCAACACGCCTTCAACAATCGCCAGAATAGGCCGACATTGGATCAGATAAGTATGACAGGAATCTTAGCAAGATTTTTTGTGCATCGCACAAAAAATCTATAATGACAAATCCTTGAAGAAAACCCACCTCTTCACTGCCGACCGTAACCACCACTGAATAAACCACCTCATCCAGCAACTGCCGGGCCCAGGGAGATATCGCAGGGAAACATGTAGAACAGCTCTTCGGCAGATTGGGGAAAAGCTGCAGTTTTTTTATCCACAACTTAGGGTTAACAGGCCCTAGCAGCATTGGCCAGCCTTAATCTATTAATTCATTACACAACGAACAAATATTATTTTATAGTCGAATCGTGGATTGTGATGCTTGCCTGGCTGGCGGCCAGGGAGGGGAACGAGATCTCATCACAAAATCCCAATACCCCATGGAGATTATGCTTAAAACTGATGGGGACACGCCGATAACAATGAATATGCACAAGGAGGTGGCGGTACCGAAAAAGTAGAAAAACAGGCAGTTGTAAAAAATGAGAATAATACGAAGCACCGTCCATTTTGCTCCATTTTGCCAACAAATCGGCGTCAAAACAGTCAACAGGATCAGAGCCACCAAAAGCACGGCGATTATAGCCGTTGCCGTCTGGCTGGCAATCGCTTCCCCCTTCTGCATCGCTGTAGCCGCGGAGAAAACCCCAAATGACGTCTACACCCAGGTTCAATTGCTGATTGATGATGTACGCCAATTGCGCGAAGAGAACCAAATCACGTCCGAATGGCCCCACGTAGAGGTCGAGGCCGGACGCGAGCCCCGTCATGTATTCCAAAAAGCGTTGGAAATACTCAATAAAATCAATCGATACAGGACAAATATCGCTAAGACCGGCGCGATTACCGTACCTCGCTTCCCCGGTCGCGATATCACCCCTAACGAGGTCTTCAGCGTTGTTGCCCGACTGCATCAGGAGTTCGCTCTGCTGCTCGATGGCAAACACCGGGATATCACCGAGGCTCAGACAGCCCGAAAACCGGTTAACAACAAGACACCAAGCCACGTCTACGCCGCCCTCTCAGAGGTCTCAATCGCCATGGAGGAGACACTGGGTCTGCGCGGCATTACCCCGTCTGAGGTCTATACACGCAGTTTACAAGTGACTGAGTTGGCAAGGTTCTTACGCCGCAGCCAGGGATTGCCGATGGACATTCCTAAGCCGCCGCGCACCCAGGGAAAGCTCCCAAACCACGCGCTCAAGTCGGTGCATCAACTGCTGGGTAAGATCCAAAATATCGAACGCAACCTGTGGATGAAACCGCTCACGTTGCCAAATCAACCCAGGCGGGTCATTACCCCAAGCGATGTATACGACGCCATGGGGGTGACCATGGCCGAGTTGCAGAGTATTCAGTTCCGATTGGGACTCGAACGCCAATTTCCAGATCCAACGCTTCAAGAGGGAAAGACCCCGGATGACGTCATCCAGAACACCACTTGGGCTACCCAACTGCTGCCCAACTTCGACCTGGGTCAGCCATTGCAGCAGTATGATCGCTCGGCATTGAAAAAAACGCCCAATCAGGTCTTCTCCATCAGCGAACACATTCTCAACCGGCTCATTCAGTACCGCCGTCTGCGGGGTATTCAGGTGCCGCCCCGCAAAGCTTTGTTGATCCCCGGGCTGAAACCCCAACACGTGTATAGCAAGGGGCTGGAGATCATCGAGAAAGTCGACCTATTAAGGCGGCAGCAAAACCTCGGCCCCCTGACCGTACCCAGCGCCCCGCAGCACGCCATCACTCCCTCGGAAGTGTTCGACCTGGCTCTACGCCTCGACGACGAACTGGCCCTTATTCATCGGCTGGAGGGGGCAGACGCCGAATTATGGGTAACCGCCTCGCAAGTAAACGAGTATGAAAACAAGCAGCCCAGCGACGTATTTCTGGTGATGCAGCGTATATCCAATCTGTTGGACACCATTCTCGGATCGGAAGGCTACACCCCCAACTATGTCTATCGCGAAGTACTGGCCACGCAATGGAATATCCAAATCATTGCAGAAGCGCTGGGCGAGACGATTCCACCAGAGACCTGGCTCAAACCAGCCATCAAACCCAGTACGGAACCCCAGGATATATTGCGGAAAACCCAAGAGCTTGCGGATTTAATCGCTGCGGCCAAACGACGCGCCGGCATGTTTGGCGGGCGCAACATCGCACTCGCCACGGGTGAAAGGGTGACCCTCTCGGATGTCTTCAACCAGGTTCGTCTGATAGAGACTGAGCTGAATGAATTCAAGGTCTTTCTCGGCATCACCAAGACCGTTCAGAGAGTGCCTTTTCAGAAAGGCAAAACGCCCGCTGATATCTTGCAAGCCCTAGAGGGCATCGCTAACGCGTTGAACACCCTTCTGCACAGAGACGCGGCGCCACTATGAGATTCTCCCTCCCCGTCAGATTTGCCCTATTGGCGTTTGTGATTGCCGGTATCGGTGTCCTGGGCATATCCGCCTACAGCTATCACGATGCCGATGCGCTGCTGCGCAAGCAAAGCATCGAGCGTATATCGGGAGAATTACTGCGACTCACTAATAGCTTTCAGGAAAATATCGACCGGATGCGCCTGGATGTGCAACGCATTGCATCATCCGACTCCGTTATTGGCTACCATCGGGCCGTAGCTGGCGGCGGCTATGATGATGAGCGCAACATGACCCAAGAGCTTTGGAAACAGCGACTGACCAT
>JAKSCN010000640.1 GCA_022360595.1 Chromatiales bacterium | reverse complement strand
CCAGTTTTATTGACTCCCTACCATGGTGGGAAATAATTTCGTTATCGGCGGTTATTCATGAAAGGTACCCCTCTATGCCATCGTAAAATACTAGCCGAACCCAGAAAAATCTGAATTGATCTGGCTCTATAAAAGAGCAGGTTAATAGTGCTTGATATCTGTCATCTAGGGGGTGTTTGGGACTTTACGGCTATTGGTGAAGCTTATGCAAGAGCGTATTGCGTGCCACTGGAGAGGTAAGTGGTGTACGGCATAGTGAGCATGGTTTTTGATGTCTCTTGTCCGCACCTGACAGCAGACTTAGGGAGTCTCTGATCATTCCGCTCGCGCATTGATTCAGAGTTCCTTAATTTTCCCCGGATAAAAATGGTTCCGGTTCAGTGTTTGCTTTTGTCTTTTGTCAGGTAATGTATTAGGTTCATCTCACCAATGACTTCAGTGCTCTCTTTTAGGGTGTTTCCCAATTCGTCATAAAGCATAATCTTAAATGAATCGCCAGAGAGTAGCTTCTCAGCGGTGGGTTTTCTAACGTAGTAGCCAGAGCGGTCCTCTGCTTCGCTATTTGCTACAACATGCAAATAGCGCATCTCCTCTGCGTTGATTCTGGATAAGACGTTTATCTGCTCTCTGTATTTTCGGTTGTGCCGAGAGGATGTTGCTATAACAACTAATGTCGGTGCGTGATCAAGCTTGAATGTTTTTTTGATAGCTAATCCGGCTGTGTTCGAAGCATATGCTTCGCCATTTGCGTTATAGAACGTGAAATTTACCGGCTTGACGTTGGATGAACATGCCGTAAGCGTAGCTAGTAACATGAAATATACTGCAGCTTGTTTCATTGGATGTATTCTCATTTATCATGCGCGTGGGTTTAGGAGCTACTGAAAACTCGTGATCCACCTTGATGGTTACTTTGTGTAGCATCATGCAAAGCTTGATCGATTAGGTCGTGAGGCGGGATAGGCTAGCTTCCTGCTGATCGATTGCTCCTTTTCTGGGCAAGATTATCAGATCGGTGCCGGTGATTGAAGTATCGTCCCTTGTCAACAATGTCTTTTCTTCATCTGCATCAGGGTAACGTTGAGTGCTTCTTTATTTTGCCGGAGCAGGGCGAGGGGGGGCATGAATATAGGTGTGGGAGTCGATCTCATCGTCCAGATAGTCTTTTAGCCGTTTAAGCCACTGTTGGGTGGATTTTGCAGTAGTTGTTTTGGTTGCGGTGCCTAGCGGGCAGTCGGTGCAACATTCCTTTGCGGTGCGGTGCGGCAGGGTTTTTGTTTGCCATTTGCGGCGATAGTTGGCTGCGTGTTCGGTGATCCACTCAATGGCCCTAAGCTTAGCAATATTAAAATTGGCGCATTTTTGTTTAAGCTGGAATCAATGGGGCGCTTGGCGGATAGGATAGGGTGTAGTGCGGTTAGGGGCGCTTTCGATGATTCGATTACTCTCTATCGCAGAAGAGCTCCCGAATTAATCTCTACATGGAGTGACGTTTTGGCTACAATAGGCCGGTCGTTGCACTAGGGTGGCTTTGGTTGTCTGGCACTGCTTGCCGGGCATTATCGGGTGGTGGAGTTGATTATGCTGAAAAGAACCGTCTTTTTTGTCTCTGAAAGTACAGGTATTACAGCGGAGACGCTGGGGCATAGCCTGATCTCTCAGTTTGAGAAGACGATTGACTTCAACACCGTGTATATGCCGTATGTGAATACGGCCGAAAAAGCCCAGGATTTAGTTGAGCGCTTTGACCGGGTGTATGAGGATGAGGGGTATGCCCCGATCGTTTTCGCCACTATGGCGGAGCCCGAAATCCGGGTTATGTTGAAGCGCTCCAGGTGCCTCTATATTGAACTTTTCGATACCTTTATCGGCATTTTGAGTAAAGAACTCGGTGTAAATCCATCGGGTGAACAGGGACGCACTCATGGGATCACCAATGGTGACAGCTATGAAAATCGCATGAGCATCATCAATTTTGCAATGACCAATGATGATGGGGCGCGGTTGGATAAGTATGATCAGGCGGATGTGATTCTGATTGGCGTGTCGCGCTCGGGTAAGACACCGAGCTGTCTCTATCTGGCGATGCACTTTGGGATACGGGCGGCCAACTACCCGCTCACGGAGGAGGATTTTGAGCAGAACAAGATGCCCGACGTGCTGTTAAAGCATAAGGATAAGCTGATTGCGCTGACTATCGATCCGATGCGCTTGAACCGGATTCGCGAGGAGCGCCGCCCCGGCAGTCGCTACGCTTCGCTGCATCGCTGCCAGTCGGAAGTGCGCCAGGCGCTGCAGTTCTTTATGAAGCACCGGTTGACGGTGTTGGATACCACCACCCACTCAATCGAAGAGATCTCATCGCGGATTATGAGCAAGATCCGTTCAAGCTAATTTGCCGCCGCGGTCACATAAAAAGCGCTATCTGTTCAGCAGTAGTGTTGTTCCCAAGCTGCTACTTTAGAATAGTAGCTGGAGCTAATAAAAAAATCTTTGGGAAACCATAAGAATACCCGCTTGAGGCTTAGGGAACTAGCCAACATAATCCCTTGATTATTCCTGAAAATCCCATTAATGGGCGAAAAAGTCATAGCAAAATGAAAATAGGCGTTTTGAAAGAGACAGTAGCGGGCGAGAGCCGTGTCGCCTCTACCCCTGATGTCGTAAAGAAGCTCACTGCCAAAGGCTTTCAGGTGATGCTGGAGTCGGGTGCCGGTGATGCCGCCCACTTTACCGATGCAGAATACAAATCGGTTGGCGCAACTGTGGTTGATCGCCAAACAGCGCTGGGTTGTGACATTGTGGTTAAGGTGCGCAAAATCGATCAGGCCGACATCGATCAGTTGAGTGACAGCACTATACTGATCAGTTTGATTGAAATTTGTGAAGATGATGGCACCTTGCAGGCGTTGTTTGATAGGCAGATCCGAATGATTGCCTTGGAGCGCATTCCACGTATCTCCCGTGCCCAGTCGATGGATGTGCTTTCGTCCCAGAGCAACATTGCCGGTTATCGCGCGGTGATCGAGGCGGCGGCTCACTATGGTCGCTTCCTGCCGCTGATGATGACCTCGGCAGGCTCAGCTAAACCGGCCCGTGTGGTTGTGCTGGGTGTCGGTGTGGCGGGTCTGCAGGCGATCGCCACAGCGCGTCGCATGGGCGCAGATGTCTATGCTTATGACATTCGTCCGGAGACCAAGGAGCAGATTGAATCTCTTGGGGCCAAGGCGATCGAACTGGATATCGGTGAGAGCGGCAGCGGTGAAGGCGGTTATGCCAAAGAGCTGTCGGATGAGGCCAAGGCCAAGCAGCAGCAGATGCTGGCCGATGAGCTGGCGAAGGCCCATGTGATCATTACCACAGCCTTGATTCCTTGCCGTCCCGCCCCGACGCTGGTTACCGAAGAGGTGGTTGAGCGTATGCGTGAGGGGTCGGTATTGGTTGACCTTGCCGCAGCCACGGGTGGCAACTGTCCATTGACCGAGGCAGATCAAGTGGTAACCAAACATGGTGTTACGCTGATTGGACACACCAACTATCCGGCGATGATGCCAACGGACTCGAGTAATTTTTACGCAACCAATGTCCTCAATCTGCTCAATATCATGGTGGAGAAAGGGGAGAATGGGCTTGCGTTGAAGGATCTGGATGAAGATGAAATTACCCAGGCAGCGTTGGTTCGGCCTGAATAATTATCGAGAAATTTTGGGGGATGCAATGAGGTATCCCACCAGTTTGATTAGGGAGGCATACTATGCCTGACACATTAGTTGCACTTTATGTCTTTGTGCTCGCCTGTTTCATCGGTTATTGGGTGATCTGGGGGGTAACGCCTGCGCTGCATACGCCGCTGGTGGCGCTGACCAATGCCATCTCCGGTATCGTTGTTGTTGGTGCTTTGCTGGTGGCCGGGCTGGATGGTGCCGGTTCCGCGGCAGAGATTATCGGTTTCTTCGCGGTGCTGCTAGCGTCCATCAATGTATTTGGCGGCTTTTTGGTGACCAACCGAATGCTGGCCATGTTCAAAAAAGAGAAGAAGAAGTGAGGGTCTGATTGATGGAAATTTCCAGCAACACACAGGCGCTTGCCTATCTGGTTTCGGCCATTCTGTTTATTTTCGCCCTTAAAGGGTTGACTCACCCCAGCTCAGCGCGCCGGGGTAACTACTACGGTATGGCAGGTATTGCGTTGGCTATTGGGGCTACCCTGATGGGCTCTGAGATCCAGTCATACGGCTTTATTATCGCCGGCGTCGCAGCGGGTGCCGTTATCGGTACGGTTGTTGCCATGCGGGTTCAGATGACTGCCATGCCTCAGTTGGTTGCTGCATTGCATAGCTTTGTGGGTATGGCTGCCGTGTTGGTGGCAATTGGCACCTATCTGAATAAAGCTGCAGCAGGACAGCTCAATGCGGTGCTGATGGGTGAGCTTTCCGCTGGGATCATCATCGGTGCTATCACCTTTACCGGTTCAGTGATCGCCTTCGGGAAACTGCAGGGAATACTCTCGGGTGCGCCGGTTAAGTTCAAAGGACAGCATATGCTCAATGCTGTGCTGGGGTTGATCACTATCGCTCTGGGCGTCCACTTTGCCATGACGGAGAGCATGAGTTCGCTACTGCTCATGACATTGCTGGCCTTTGTGATTGGTGTAACACTGATTATCCCGATCGGGGGCGCCGATATGCCGGTGATCATCTCCATGCTCAACAGCTATTCTGGATGGGCCGCGGCGGCAACCGGTTTCACCTTGGGCAATAATCTGCTGATTATCGTGGGCGCTATTGTCGGTTTCTCGGGTGCGATTCTCTCTTACATTATGTGCCGTGCGATGAACCGTTCCATTATCAATGTGGTGTTTGGTGGTTTTGGTTCATCCGACGCAGGTGGTGACAGTGCGGCTGCCCAGGCGGTACAGAAGGGTGTGAAGTCTGCCGCTGTTGAAGATGCCGTCTACTGGATGGAAGATGCCAATAAGGTGATCGTTATCCCCGGTTACGGGATGGCAGTTGCTCAGGCCCAGCATGCACTGAAAGAGGTTATGGAGCTGCTGGAAGAGCGTGAAGTCGAGGTGAAGTTTGCGATCCATCCTGTGGCGGGCCGTATGCCCGGCCATATGAATGTGCTGCTGGCTGAGGCGGATATCCCTTACGACAACGTGTTGGAGATGGATGAGATCAACCCTGAGTTCGCCACGGCTGATGTGGCGCTGATTGTGGGGGCCAATGATGTGGTGAATCCAGCAGCAAAATCAGATCCTGCCAGCCCCATTTACGGCATGCCGATTCTGGAAGCTGCCAAGGCGCGTCAGGTCTACTTTTTGAAACGCTCCATGCGTCCCGGTTACTCGGGTGTCGACAATCTGCTGTTCTACCAAGACAACACTTCCTTGGTGTTCGGTGATGCGAAAGATACAATTGAAGGCATGGTGACCGCGCTGAAAGGTGGTGGCCACTAGGAAGTTCAGGGTGCGAGCCTGAGGCTCGCACCTCGCTATAACATCTCAGCTATCGCTTGTTCTAGTGGGGCACTCGTCCTGCTCTTATACCACTCACGAAACTGCTGTCGGTACGACTCGAAAGGTTGGCTCAGCGTCTCTCTTGGATCGTCACTGAGTGCGTAAGCCATCCCTTCGATAAGCCACTGCTCGCCTGTTATCAGTACAAGGCTGCCGAAATGTGTGGCTTGCCAATGGTGGATCAGTTCATGGGCTACATAGTGCTCTTTCCAGCCTCGGGGTGCTACTGCTACGGCAAAGGAGCCAAAAGCTAACCCTCCAACCTTAGAGAGTCCGAAGGTCTCTTTGCACTTATTGGTGCTGCAGAATATCGCTTTCGGATTGCCTACAGAGAGTCCATGTTGAGTGAGGAGATTCTCTTTTGCCGACGTGGCCAGTGATGTTGCCGCATCCAACTGTTTTATATCATCGACACAGATATTCAGTTCATTGCAGTGCATACCAAATGTCTCTGGCAGCACAAGCCGCAAGGGTTTGTAAAAGGCTATTGCTGAGGAGGGTAGTATGATCAGAATGATGAGTAGCCACAGGATATATTTCATCGGCTTTATCTCGATGGAAATGTAGGGGGAATAGGTGGCGGACCAAGACGTATGACTGTGTCGCTGATGTACCGGTGGGGAGGTATGGATAGGTCTTTACTCATGGGCCAGCCAATTTGAAAAACATGCCCTGCAGAGTCATACCAGGCTCCTCTGCATCCTTCGAAAAATGTGTATGGGTGACTGAGTGCTGAATAGCTGTCTAGAGAGTCTGGGGGTATATATTGTGCACTGCATTGTTTTTTTTGACCTGACCATGAGTAGGCAACAAAGTACTCTTTCCTGATCGACCGAAGACCAGGAAGAAGGCCATCAGGGTCAGGTGCAACAGTATCTGGTTTTAAGTATTGGCGGTGTGCTTTGAGACTTTTAATCTCTGCTAGCTGTTGCGGTGTGCGATACAAGATCACGACAGGAACATGATTCCACTTTGTCACCACAGCTTCGCCTGGCTTCAAACTGGCTATGTTCACGTCAGTGAAAGCTTGATCTTTGAGATGAGGCGGTGGTAATAACGATGCCGCAAATGGATAAAGGCTGGCGGCTATCAGAATAGCTAGTAAGAGGCCTACAGCATACTGTAAGCGTTTTCTATAGCCACTTGTGACCGGGGCTGAGGTATTAAGTGATTCCATTCAATACGACCATCTATGAGATTATGGTCATTCTATGAGGCTGAAGAGCAATAAAAAAGGCCTGGTTCTCTATCGCTGGAGAACCAGGCCTTTTGGCTTACCTGTTGGGTAGCTGGGCTTTTTAATTAGAATCTTGGCTGTCTTGGGCCGTCTTTGCGAGGACGAGCTTCGTTAACGCGCAGATTTCTACCACCGAGATTGGCGTCATTCAGTGCATTGATCGCTTCCTGTGCCTGTCCATCATCCGGCATTTCGACGAAACCGAAGCCTTTAGAGCGGCCGGATTCTCTATCCATAATAATCTTTGCGCTGGCGACATCACCAAACTCTGCAAAGGTATCCCTTAATTCATCGTCTGTCATACGGTAGGACAGGTTTCCAACATAGATATTCATTAATCAAAATCTCATCGTATTTGTGGCTGTAGAGAGATACTGTTTTTCGACCAGTCACACATCAAATAACAGTCGGTTGCCTCAGAGAGGCAGGCTTACGTCCGGGACTTTATTGTCCAGGCACCTGAAGCATAGCAGTCGAGGCTGGATAAGCGAAGTTAAATTTTCGTGAAATAGCCGTAAATAGTGGCTTTGTTGAGGGTTTTGAGGGAATTTTTGTCTGTTTTTTATACATTTTGGTAGAGACAGGGGAAAGATGGTGATTGTTGCAACGCAAAAAGAAGGGCGCTGCTCAAGTGTAATCGACGGGTAACTGAGTGGTGTATTTGAGGCGCTCCATGGCAAAGCTGGAGCTGACATCGTGAATGTCTATCTTCTCGATCAGGCGTTTGTAAAAGCGATCGTAGGCTGCGATATCCGGCACCACCACGCGCATCAGATAGTCGATATCTCCACTCATACGGTAGAACTCGACAATCTCAGGGAAGGTGTCGGCTGTCTCGGCAAATTGCGCCAACCATTCGGCGTTGTGTTTGTTGGTGCGGATCGAGACGAAGACATCGACACCCAGATTAAGCGTGTCGCGATTAAGCAGAGCCACTCGCTTGCTGATCACACCGCTCTTTTCCAGGTTCTGTATTCTGCGCCAGCAGGGCGTTGTACTGAGGCCTATCCGTTCAGCGATTTGTGCAGTGGAGAGATCCGCATTGTCCTGGATCAGGCGGAGAATCTCTTTGTCTATCTTGTCCATGAAAAATTAATCTTCTTGGTGTAAGAAATATAGAAAATTATACTACTTATAGTGCAATTATGGGGTAAAAAAGCAATTTATTTATGGGGAAGCGGGTATATATTTAATCTATTAATCAGCAACGGAAGAGTGACTATGAACTCGCTGGACTTAGGCTATCTGCGTAGTCAGATCATCGGCATTAATCACAAAATCGATACTCCATTTGGCAGGCGCTTGATCACCTATGCCGACTATACCGCTTCAGGGCGTGGTCTCGAGTTTGTTGAAAACTATCTTATAGAGCTGGAGGCGCTTTATGCCAACAGCCACACCGAAGATGACACGACGGGGCGGGTAACCACGCAGTTGTTGCATCAGGCGGAGGCAATCATTAAGCGGGCTGTGAACGCGGGTGAAGAGGGACGGATTATTGCCTGTGGCACCGGGGCGACCGCGGCGATCGATCGGATGCAGCAGTTGGTCGGTGTCAAATTGTCTGCCGTGACCCGGCTCAATCTGGAGAGTTTGTTGAGTGGCTTCTTGGGTCCAGTGCGGCGTCAGGATTTTCAGCAGTATCTGTCTGAGAAACAGCCGGTGGTCTTTGTCGGACCTTATGAGCATCACTCGAACGAGATCTCATGGCGCGAAGGTTTGGCTACTGTCATTGAGGTGCGGCTTTCCGATGATGGTGAAATCGATTTAGGGCACCTGGAGGAGTTGCTGCAACTACCTGAGTATCAAGGGCGTCTGCGCATCGGCTCTTTCTCCGCAGCCTCCAATGTAACCGGTATGCGGACACCGGTGCATGAGGTTGCCCGGTTGCTGCATCGATACGATGCCTGGGCCTTTTTTGATTATGCTGCCTGCGCCCCCTATGTCGAGATCGATATGGCGCCCCAGGATGACCCTGATGCTGCGTTGGATGCGGTATTCATATCGCCCCATAAATTCCTTGGTGGTCCGGGCGCAAGTGGGGTGTTGGTGTTCAATACACGCTGTTACCAGCCTGACATCGCCCCCAGTGTGGCTGGCGGCGGCACAGTCGATTATGTTGGGATGCATGGTCACGACTTTATTCCCGATATCGAAGTGCGGGAAAACGCCGGTACCCCGGGGATTTTACAGATATTGAAAGCCGCCCTGGCATTTGAAGTTAAGTCAGCGGTGGGTGTTGAGTGCATTGAGCAGCGTGAGCATAAGATGACAGCGCTGGCTTTTGAGCGCTGGTCGGCGCATCCGCAGATCGATATTCTGGGTAATCTCGATCCGGCCAAGCGGATTAGCATCATCTCTTTCAATATTCGTGGTGATAGTGGTCAATACCTGCATCCGAAATTTATCACCACGTTGCTCGATGATCTCTTTGGTATTCAGAGCCGGGCAGGGTGCTCCTGCGCCGGGCCTTATGGACATCGCCTGTTGGGGATTGCCGCCGACCAGGCAGATCAGTACCGCGAGTGGATTCATAAAGGGTTTAACGGTATCAAGCCAGGGTGGTGCCGACTGGGCTTTCACTATGTGTTTGATGATGCTGAGGTGGAGTTTATTATTCGCGCGGTGGAATTTGTTGCCAGCCACGGCCACCTTTTCTCTGTGCTCTACCAGTTTGATCCGTATACCGGCACCTGGCGGCACAAAAAGGCCGTTGAGCAGCGTCTGTCGTTGTCGTTGGATGCGGCGCTGCGCCCAGATAAACAAGATGCCGAGGTAATCTCCACTGAAGCGCGCAGTCAGCTATATGAGGACTATTTTGCTCAGGCAGGCCAATGGATAGAGGTGCTGCGGCAGTATAGCGGTCAGGAGGAGGTGCTGATCGATAGTGCTCTGGAGGGTCTGCAGTTTTTCGAACTTCGACAGGCCAATCTGGATGTGGATTGATTAACCCCGTCTCCTTGGCGGCCAACGGGGTTTCAGGTTGGTAGTGAAAGCAGGGGTAGGGCTATTTGAACCGTCCCACCATCGCCTGTAGATCGTCAGCCAGATTGGAGAGCGTCTGGCTGGCATGCTCTACAGATTCAGCGTGCTCTACCGATTGCTCGGTCACTTCATTGATGATGACAATGTTGTGTGTCATTTCGGCTACAACTGAATTCTGCTCTTGCACCGCTTTAGCGATGTGCTCATTCATGTCCGTGATGTTACCAACGGCAGCGGTGATTTCGCGCAGCATGGTATCGGCTTTTTCGGCCTCTTCGACGCTGCCGGATGCCCGCTGCTGACTGTTGTTCATCACACTGGCTGTATCTCTGGCCTGCATCTGCAGGCTTTCGATCATGTTCTGAATCTCTTGGGTTGATTCATGGGTGCGGTTAGCCAGTGTCCGAACCTCGTCGGCGACCACTGCAAAGCCTCGCCCCTGTTCGCCGGCACGAGCTGCCTCAATCGCGGCGTTAAGTGCAAGGAGGTTGGTCTGTTCGGCGATGTTTTTGATGACCTCAATCACCTTGCCGATACCGTCACTGTCGATCTCCAATTGATGGACTACATCGGCTGCGCGGTTGATATCTGAGGCCAGCGAGTCGATGCGGTCTTTCACTGTCTGCACAACTTGGCGACCCTCATTGGCCTGGTTATCGGCGTCCTGGGTGGACTGCACCCCGTTAGCCGCATTGCTGGCCACTTCGCTGGAGGTCTGCTCCATTTCGGTCATGGCTGTTGCCACCTGATCGGTCTCAATCTGTTGGCGGCGAATACCATCGATACTGCGCTGGGTCACATCAGAGAGCATTTTTGACTCTGAAACCAGTTGAGTGGTGGTATATGAGACCTGTTTGATCACAGCGCCAAAGGTCTCCATCATGCTGTTGATGGCATACCCTAGCTGCCCCAGTTCGTCATGATTTTTAACATGTACGCGATGACTGAGATCTGAGTCCTCTTCGATCTGCTGTACGGTGTGGGTGATCGATTTAAGCGGTTTGACCAGGAGTTTTTTCAAAATCCAGCTAATTGCAGTTAAACCGATAATGAACAGGCCGGCATTTAATCCAATATTGGTCCAGAGGCCATTCATCATCTGAGTGTCGAGTTCTTTGAGTGAGTAGTCGACACGCACCGCTCCCAAAGTTTCACCTTCCGGGACGATATGACACATTAAGCAGTTGGTGCCACGATAATCCTTTACGCCTTTCATTGGGATCATAACGGTTAATACACGACCATCCTCGGTATCGTAGATACTTTTAATCTCTTCACCAGTGAGCGCGCGACGGTCAAAATCGTCTCGCACCTTGGCGTAGTCGAAGCCTGGCCCAAAGGTTTTATTGAGAATTTCGCTACGAATGATACGGGCATCGACGACAGCTGGGTTTGACGTCACTTTGGTGCGTGATATTTCACGGTTGGCGATGCCCCCAGTTAGCATCAAAGTGTTGATGTTATCAAAGTATGTGTCTGCCAGAATGGTGGCTTCACTCTCTACCATCTGATTAACCATCGTCCTTTGGGAATTGAACAGATAGAGTGATGAGATAATCAACATCAACGAAAATAGTATAACCAGGGCGATATCAATTTTTGAACTAACCGATATCATATTGGTTACTTTTTTGTCCTTCATGTCTGTCCCCTGTAGTGAGCAGTCAATATATCCCTTTATTGAATGCGGTTAAAAATAGATCTGGGATAATATGCTGCTACCAGATATAGCGGCTTATTTGCGCTTCTCTTTAGGATTACCTTTCTGATATTTGTTGGAGATCACCAATGACCAGGGACAGCCCGTTTGATACAGTGATGACTTAATTGTTTGAATTATTTATCGAATTACTATTTTTCAGATTTCTCTGAACCAAGGGTAGAATAGGGCGCCATTGAGATGCCCGGGTGTTTGTTGTGAAGAGTTTGCAGTTTCCCTCACAGTCTGAAATCGATGCTTGCCTGTTAAGCGATCAGGTGAGTCTCAGAAAGCGCCTGAAGGGGTTGCTGCGCCGTCAGCGTGAGGGTAAACCTTTTGATCTGGGACTCACGTCCCTGTGCCAGCGCCTGGAACAGTCAGCGGGCATAGTTGCGCAGCGTCTCGAGCAGTTACCTGTTGTTAACTTCCCTCCTGAATTGCCGATCAGTGAGCGGGCCGATGAGATCATCGAACTGATTCGTGATCACCAGGTGGTGGTGCTTTGTGGTGAGACAGGCTCAGGCAAATCAACCCAGCTGCCGAAGATCTGCCTGGCGGCCGGTCGGGGCGTTTATGGCCGTATCGGCCATACCCAGCCGCGGCGGATTGCGGCGCGCAGTCTGGCCTCTCGAATTTCGGATGAGCTTGAGTGTGAGCTGGGCAGTAGCGTTGGCTATAAGGTGCGTTTTCATGACCGGGTGAGCCCTGGTAGCCATGTTAAGTTGATGACCGATGGTATCCTGTTGGCTGAGGTTCAGCACGATCGTCAGCTATTGGAATACGATACGCTGATTATCGATGAGGCCCACGAGCGCAGCCTGAATATCGATTTTTTACTTGGATATCTGAAAAACCTGCT
>JAKSCN010000433.1 GCA_022360595.1 Chromatiales bacterium | reverse complement strand
CTTAAAAGAAGCTGTAGAAGCGGCCATGGTGGATAATGGCGAGAATAGAATTCATACATTCGAAGTGGGTTTCTATACCAGCGAATAGTTTTACTTTCTGATGACCTTTCCCCCAAAATTAACACCATGACCTCGATGAGATTTCCAGTTAACCTGAGGGTATGGGGATCTCATAATGAAGAAACGTTACAGCGAAGAACAAATCATCAAAGCAATCAAGGAACATGAGGCGGGGGCCAAGGTCGATGACATCTGTCGTACTTTAGGGATATCCACAGGTACGTTCTACAACTGGTGCAGTAAATATGCGGGGTTAGAGGTCAATGAGGCCAAGCGGTTACGTGAACTGGAAGCGGAGAACAATAAGCTGAAGAAGCTCCTGGCCGAGAAACTGCTTGAAGTTGAAGCGATGAAGGATGCGCTATCAAAAAAGTGGTGAAGCCCGTTAAGCGCAAGCAGGCAGCCGTTCATCTGATACAGACTCATCAACTCAGTGAGCGGGCCGCTTGTCAGCTGGCGGGCATCAGCAGGACAGCCTTTCGCTATCAGGCAAAACCCAAGAATGATCAAGCACTCAGAGAGCGATTGAAAATCTTGGCGGTTGAGCACTCGGCCTACGGCTATTTGCTGCTGCACGGCATGCTCAAGGCCGAAGGTCTTGTGGTGAACAAAAAGCGAACCTATCGTATTTACACCGAAGAAGGCTTACAGGTGCGCACCAAGCAGCGCAAAAAGCTTCAACGGCCACGCCAACCACTGGAAGTGCCGTTGGCGGTGAACCAGCGCTGGTCGATGGACTTCGTCTCGGATCAACTGAGCAATGGCAGGCGCTTTAGGGTGCTGAATGTGGTCGATGATTTCTCACGTGAGATGATTGGCCAACTGGTGTCGGTTTCTATCACAGGTCAGCGAGTGGCTCGATTTCTTAGTCAGCTCTGTGAGGAACGGGACAAGCCCAAGAAGATCATCTGTGACAACGGTAGTGAATTTACGAGCAAGGCGATGTTTTTCTGGAGTCAAGAATCCAGTGTGGGCCTTGGATTCATACAGCCAGGCAAGCCAACACAAAATGCTTTTGTTGAAAACCTGAACGGAAAATTCAGAAATGAATGTTTGAACCGCCATTGGTTTCGAACGCTAGACGAAGCCACTACAATCATGTTTGGCCACACAGTTCATTGAATTACCTGCCACCGGTTGCATTCGCAAAGCAGGCGGCATAAATTTATGCGGAATATCATCAAGGCTGTGGTACTAAAGATGGGGAAAGGTCACGTTGATGCAGGTCGTGAAGGCTGGAAAAAGGTAAATGGTGGGTGTCCCCGATTATTGTTGTTGATGTAGCGGCTAATCGGTCTGCTTACTCTAGATTGCTCATCAGTATAGGCTGAGGGTTGGTTACATGTGCAAGCTTACCGTTCTGTTACAAAACGCCAATAACGTTTTCTTATTCACCTAGACCTGTTCCGCTAAAGTCAGTTGGTGGACACAATCGTGCGGTGATACTCCTTTTTGACCCTTGCCCGGTCATATTCAGTTTTATTGGGGCGGGTGTCTGTATAGTTTGGGTGTCTTGTTTATTAGTGGAAAACTGGGAGATAATCCTGCCGGAATTCAGAAGCAAATAGTAGATAAGGGTGTAGTACATACAGTTATGGATAATCTAGTTTCTGTCAAACAAGCGATCTTTGGTTTCTTGGATCTATTGGAGGTGTGTCGCGACGCGTCCGCAAAAATGATCTTTGTAGTACCCCTTTTGGGCTTGGCGTCGTCAGTCGAGGCGCGTGATGAGTCCTCGCTACGCGCACTACCGGTACCAATCAATAACTCTCTGCATTGGGCCCTATTGGATGCTGATAACCGGGTGGTTGTCGCCCCGGAATCATTACGGCGGATAGGAAGGATTGTCGACATAGGCAACGGCCGACAGCGGATCAATGCACAGGCGGATAACGGCAAATGGGGTTATCTTGATGAGCAGGGTCACTGGTTGGTGAAACCTGAACTTGATGAGGCACGCGCGTTTGTTGTCGATGTAGGGCTTGCACGGGCCAAACAGGGCAAGTTGTGGGGTTACATCCAGACTGATGGTGCCTGGTTGGTCAAGCCGCGCTTCAAGTCTGCGCGCCCTTTTTATCATGGTTTTGCGGCTGTGACGGAGCATGAAGAGGGTGATTATTTCTTCATTGACTCTTCAGGTAAAAATGCCTTCGATGGTAAGTTTTCCGCTGTGAGGGATTTTGGCTACAACAAGTTGGCGCCGGTTGCTCAGGATGGACAGTGGGGCTATGTCGATCAGGCTGGTAAGATGGTGATCCAGCCGCAGTTTCACCAGGCATTCCCTTTTAATTCGCATGGCATTGCTCGGGTTATCAGTAAACCTAAGGTCTCTTCAAGTCTGTTGAGTGGGCTATTAGGCGGCTCATCAGGTGCGAATGGCGATACGCTTTACGGGGTGATTGATGCCAAGGGCGAGTGGATTGTTGAGCCGAAATTTGAATATCTGTGGGGCTATAACGTTGAAGGGCTCGCTTGGGGCCGATGGCAAGCAAGCGGTGGCAAGACTGAAGGGTATGTTGATACACAAGGGAAGCTGGTTTGGAAGGCTAGTTATCATGATTTTTATGGGCTGATGAATGGCTTGATGTGTGGCCATCGTAAGCACTATCAATTCTTTACGCCGCGCGGAGAAGTTGTCATCAAGGAATACTCGCAATGGGCTGACAGCTTTCGAGACGCACAAGTAACCGTTGCGCTGCGTGATAAATGGGGGCTGTTGTATCGCGACGGACGCTTCAAGCCTCTTGAATCTGAATTCCGGGAGCCTCTGGTTGATCACGAAGAAGCCGTCATAGGCTTTTCCGACGGATTACTTGCGGGCATCACCCAGGATCGCCATGTTGCCTATTTTGATCGTGACGGTAAGCGACAGCTCTCCCTGGCTCCGGATACCGATGGTCGTTTGGCGCTCCGTGACGCCAAGGGCAAGGTATTATGGCTTGGAGATAAATCGACAGCTCCTGTCCAGGCGGTATTGGCCCCCGGCCCTGAAGAGCACTTTATGGATTTGGGTGATTGGAATGGTGGCATCGTGGCGCTTGCGGAGAAGCTGATCGCCTCGCCGCCCCGGCGTTTTTATCCATACATATTTTTTAGTGAGCCGGAAGATTTTTATCAATTCGAGATATCGGATGTCTACGACAGCTATGAGTCTTTGGATGAACTGCCTTCCGGCGCCTACAAGGTCTTGGCATATTCTTACCAGGATGAGAGTTTCCTGGGGTATTACGACTACCTTTGGGGCAATTACCCAAACTTTGGTCATACCTATTTTCCCACCCTGCGCAAACAGCTGATCCAACACTTTGGCGAGCCGTTCACGGATATAGGCGAATACGATCATCTTCTGCTTGGCGGTGACTGGATGGAACGGGAGGTCTGGCGTCTGGAGAACCGCTACCTGATTCTCGAAAGTATGGGGAAGGTAGGCGACGGTGAGCAGGATCAGGCGCTGATACTGGCTGCTGTCGAAGCTTCGTTTATAGAAGGTCGTGAAGATTCGGATAGTAGTGCCGTTATTCCAGTACCAAATAACGGCGAAGTTCCCCCGATTGCAGAAACCAGCGATCCACGTGTCAAGAAATTGGTGCGCCAGGCTGCCCAGTCTGTTTATCCGGCTCCCCGTGATGCGCGCCGATTTATTGCCGAAGCCCTGGCGCTGGTGGAGCAGGGCGCCGAGATCAGTGAGTACGATTACCTGTGGACGCAATACGGCCTGCTGAAATCCAGCGACGATACCGATACAAATAATTTCGCCAACAGCACGCCTGAGGAGTACCGGGATACGGCACAGCGGGTGCTTGCTTTTCTGGATGAGCACGGCCTGTCCAGCGCGGTCTTTATGCCG
>JAKSCN010000439.1 GCA_022360595.1 Chromatiales bacterium | reverse complement strand
CGGAAAAGATTCAGCAGTGCCGTGAACTCTTAAGCCGTGCTGAACAAAGTGGTAATACCCCTTCATGAATAAAGGGCGTCGTGGATGAGAGAGAATGGGCTACAAACCGTAGCCCATCGATCTCTTTTTAAACTACTAGCTTGAGCGTTCCAGATCCTGATTAAAGATGTTGTAAGGACCTTCGTTCATTTCCAGACCTGATTTAACTTCACTGGCTGCGTATAGCGGTGAACTCATTGCTGCTGCCAGTAGCAGGGTGGCGAGTAGTGCATAAATTGAACGTTTGGCTTTCATCCTCTATCTCCTTTGGCGATTTAACTCCGACTTATGGGTTAGTCGTCTGCGCTGCAAAATCCTTACAGATTTTTTTAGCTGGCGCGTTCAGGCGGTATGTTGAAGATTGAGTGTGGCATGGTGGGGTCATATACGCCGTCACTCTTTAACACACCATGGGCGAAGACCGGTGATCCGATCAGTGTTGCCGTCAACAACAGGCCGAATAGAAGTGCAAAGATTGATTTTTTCGATTTCATAACTCCCTCCTAGAGTATCAATCAACTCAGTTTCATCAATTAGACGTATAGAAAAAGAAATCTGTACAACTTTTTTAAGTTATTTTTTCGTTTAATGGGCGATAACTTGGTTGGTAAAGGGGGTAAAAAAGCGTTTCTTATCGCGGTGGGTTTGAGAGTGACACATATTCGACTCTTCTCTTTAATCAGTTTATCTATTATTAGATTGCCAGCAGACCGCTCAGTTGCAGTATCCACAACAGGATGTTGATGGTGACAAATGAGAAGAGGGTGGCCGAGACCAATGCTGTTGCACAGATTGCCTGCTGGTTATAGCGTTGCGCGATCAGTGGCAGTACACCGGCCATCGGCATGGCCGCGAGGATAATGGCGGTTGCTTGAAAGGTTGGGTCGAATGGTGGCAGCAGCCAGATAGCAAAGGCAACCGCTACAGGTTGACCAATTAACTTTACACTGGTCATCTGAGCAATATCTTTTAGCTGCCCGCGCAGTGTTTGGCCAACTAACGTACCGCCAATCACAAACAGCGAGACCGCCGCGGCTGAATCGGCGAGTATATCGAGTACTTTTTTTGCCGGACCGGTCAACTGCCAATTAAAGAGCGATGCAATTAGTCCGGCGGCGATAGCGATCACCAGCGGATTGGTAATGGTGCGTTTAAATGCCTGGCTAACTGCGTGGCGGGCGCTGGCGCTTTGATGCTGGGCCAGTTCAGCCAGACCGATGGTGATCGGCACCAGTAATAGCAGGTCGATTAACATCGACAATGCAACACCAATGACTGCTATAGCACCGAACAGCTGAATCACAATGGCGTAACCGATAAAGCCGCTATTGGCCATCGAACCGCCCAGGCCCTGAAAGGCGGCGCTATCGAGTGGCTTTTGTCTGACGCTGTAGGCGATGCCAAAACCCAACAGGAGAGCAGCTAAAGAGCCAATACCAAAACCGGCCAGGTAGTGAAAGTTCAGTACCTTCTCTATCGATTGGCCGGAGAGGGCTCTGAATATCAGTGCAGGGAGTGCGCAGTAGATGACGAAAGCGCCCATGCCTCGGTTGGCTTCACGCGTCACCCAGCCCATGCTCACCACCAGATAGCCGAGGGCGATTAATGCAAAGATGGGGGCGGTGATGGTGAGTACCGACATAGGCTTATGCTTTTGAACGTTCTATCTGCCGAATCACGGCAATACAAGCGATGCCGATCAGTGTGCAGATCACCAGCATCTTCCACGCCTCTTGCCAGCCGCCATAGCTGGAGACAACAGCTGCCATCAGCGGCGGACCACTCAGACTGCCGACATTGGTGCACTGGACGATCACGCCGTTCACGGTCGCTACATGGCCCGGTGTCGGCGCATGGGCCGCGGAGGCCGCCAGGGTTGCCGCCGGCAGCATACCGCCGCTGGCGCTGAATAGCAGTGCCAGAGGGAGCTTCCAGTCGGCATGGATAAAGTCGGGATAGATGCCGATGGCGCAGATCGCCATAATCACCAGGGCAGTTAACTGCAGCACCCAGCGTTGCACACCGTGATGCAGCATCCAGGCGCCGCCGAGGTTACCAATCACATTACAGGCGACCACGATGGCGGAGAGCAGTGCTGCGCCGGCGGTGCTATAGCTCAACGCCTCAATTAGGAAGGTGGGCAGCCAGCTCATCACCGCAAAGAACTGGATGGCGTAAAGGGCAAAGATGGCGCCGAGCAACCAGGGGCCCGCATGGGTAACAACCTGCAGAATATCTTTGAAATGGATGGCGGGAGGATTGACGCCATCTTTAATCGGCTTATGGATGTTTCTCGTTATCATCAGAAACAGCACAAAAAAGAGCAGCAGAACCGCTGCATCCACCCGCCATAGACCACGCCAGCCGACCGTCTCCAACAGCAGGGGAGCGCTCAGCATCCCCAACGCCATACCTGCCGGGGTGTAGATGCCCCAGATGCCCAACGCCAGGCTGCGATCGCGCAGTTCGGTCGCCATTACAATCAACCGTGGTGCCGAGACGGCAATCGAAACCAAACCTAAACCCGCCAGAATACGCGCCGCGATCAGCTCCTCGACACTGCCGGCAAAGCTGCCGCTTAACGCGCCCAGGGCGAGCATGAGAATACCGCCGGCGGCGATGCGCTTGCTGCCCAGGCGATCACTGATCAGGCCGCTAGCCACGCCGAGCAGGGCGGCCAGTAGATTGAAGACCGAGATGATCCAACCGGCCGACACTAAGTCGGCACCCAGGCTCTCTCGGAGTATCGGCAGTGAGGGGGGCACCTTGCCGATCTGAAAGCCGGCGGCGATACCGGCAGCGACTGCAATGGCGATGATGCCCCAGTCGGTTTTAGCGGGCTGTGACATCGGTGGATTAAGCGTCCGGATTGGACTTGTTGATCACTTGCTCGCTGTAAGCCATGTCCGAGACCATGATGTGCTTGAGCAGCCAATCCTGCAGATAGTTCTGCACGCTCTCGGCGATGTCGTAGGACTCGGCATAGCCGCTGCTATAAGCGATCTTCACGGAATCGAGCCACTGGCTGAACTCTTTGTGGCTCTGTTTGTGTGCTTGCAGATCGGCATAACCGGCCTGCTCCATCAGCGACTCTTCGTAGCTGAAATGCTCTTTCACATAGTGACTGAGATCAGATATGACACTGAGAATGACGCCGCCGCTGCGCTTCTCGTCCTCCAGCCGATTGATGATGTCGATCAGCTGCTGGTGCTGCTGGTCGATCTTGGTAATGCCGACGCTGTAGCTATCGTCCCAAATTATTTTCGCCATGGCGTATCCCTTGAGTGGTTAATCGGGTGGCTACTGCATCAGTGACGGCAGCCAGAGTGCGAGTGACGGAAACAGTATCAACAGCGCGATTCGCATCACGTCGGCCAGCAGAAAGG
>JAKSCN010000239.1 GCA_022360595.1 Chromatiales bacterium | reverse complement strand
TACCTGGGTCAACCACCAATGGGAAGATTATGATCATTTGATAGCGATTAACCGGAAATGGCTGGCGCATTTAACGACCGAATCGGCCAAGAAAATAGCGTATCAAAATGCGGAACGGTTGTTCGGTAGAGAAATTGGTCCCAAATTATTGGGCACCCGATAGGAGACAAAATGCTCTCAGCGTTTGAATGAGAACTTACTATCCGCTGTTGGCTCACCCTGGAAACTCATGTCCCATTCGCGAACGTCCGCTTTCGTCCCAGAAAGGCCAGATAAAGGACATTCGAAAAGAGCTGAATCTTCAAACCCAGCATTCTCCAAATGTGAACTTTCTGGCTTTTTAAGTGCTGCAAACTAGAATTCTTTTAATACTTAGTGGCATGTATATGCTGCTGATCCCTGGTTTTATGCAGAGGCATCACATGGGAGAGCGCTGAATGGAATTTGTTACCAACTATGGCCTGTTTCTCGCTAAATCGATCACCGTGGTATTGGCCATTCTTGCGGTTGCAGGGGGCATCATTGCGCTCGCCGGTCGAGGCAGGCCTCGGGCCAGACAGCGTCTTGAAGTCAAATACTTGAACCGGGACTATGATGACATGGCGCATGCCCTCAAGGCGGCCATGCTGCCAAAGAAGGCATTTAAGCAGATACTCAAAACACGCAAGAAGGACATCAAAAAATCCCAGGGACTGGGGCCCGATGCCCCTTCAAAAGATAAAAAGAGATTATTCGTACTGAATTTTCACGGTGACATCCGGGCTTCAGCGGTAGCCTCCTTGCGCGAAGAGATCACTGTCATCCTGTCCGTGGCAAGACCGGAAGACGAAGTCGTGCTGCGTTTGGAGAGTGGTGGTGGCCTGATTCATGCCTACGGTCTGGCGGCCTCCCAGCTCATGCGGATCAAGGATAAGAATATCCGACTGACAATAGCCGTGGACAAGGTCGCCGCGAGTGGCGGATACCTGATGGCTTGTGTGGGTGATCATATTACCGCTGCGCCCTTTGCTGTGGTCGGTTCCATTGGTGTATTGGCACAGCTGCCAAATTTCAACCGCTTCCTGAAGCGACACGATATCGATTTTGAGCAGTTCACTGCCGGGGAGTTTAAACGAACGGTCACCCTTTTTGGCGAAAACACTGACAAGGACAGAGCCAAGTTTCGTGAGGAGATTGATGAAGCACACCGGCTGTTTAAGGCGTTCATAAAGACCCAGCGCGGTGATCTTGATATAGCTACTGTAGCGACCGGGGAGCACTGGTACGGGACACGGGCTCTGGAATTGAAGCTTGTCGATGAGTTATGCACCAGTGATGATTATCTGCTGGAAGCCAGGAAAACAGCAGAGCTTTACCAGATTACCTTCAGACCTAAAAAACCTCTCATCGACCGATTGTCGTCAGTGGCATCGATATTGGGTAAAGGATTTATGGGGCGGGGCAGGAGTGGCTTTGGGTTTCACGAAATAGAGTAACTCTTAAACTTATCTGATTATCTGACAGGCTTAGCTATTAAAGGAAATTTATTGACTTGTAGCAGGCTGTGACAACCGTCCGGTAATTTCCTGAAGACGGATAATCTCTTGGTAGAAAAGAGGAAAACTCATAACGACTTCGATGTATTCGAAAACGTACATGATCGATGTGATTTTTTGACCGTAACTAATTTCGGTATTGCCAACAACCAAAATAATGGAAAGGATCAGCATAAGCGCCATAACGACCCAGACGCCGGAATAGTTGAGTGTTTCCAGGTCAGAGAGTTTGATGTTCCACTTCATGATACGGCCAAAATGTACATGGACGCGCCGCCGACGATTTTCCTTCAGTACGTCCACCTGTTTTTCCAACTCATCATTCTGGTGTTTGTTGTAGGCGAATATCCGTTTTTCACTCAGTGCGTAGATCAGGATAACCAGCACTGATGCGAGCAGACAACTTGCCATCACCCATAGGTCTATCAACCCCAACATTACTGTGACGCCGAAAAATGCGATGGCAGCTCCGATCAGTGAGGGCAGTGAGTTTTCGAAAAATTCGACGATCTCATAAAGCAGGTTGACTTGTGCCGTCAGTGTTGTCGTCGCTACACCGTTGCCGCGTTTTTGTTCAACCAGTGTTGTCGCCATATCGCGATAGATGG
>JAKSCN010000176.1 GCA_022360595.1 Chromatiales bacterium | reverse complement strand
TCCCTGGCCCCTCGACCAAGCCTATCTTGACCAATTGAAAAAACTGATCGACCGGATCAATCCGGTCTGGATCTCTGATCACCTCTGCTGGGATGGGGCCGATGATGTGCAAGGACAACTGCTCCCCGTGCCATATACGGAAGAGATGTTGGATCACATCGTTCCCCGCATTGAGCAGATCCAGGAGTTCCTCGGACGCCAAATTCTGCTGGAGAATGTGCCACTGGAAAAGATCGACCCGAAGACAGAGATGCCCGAAGCTGATTTCGTAAAAGAGGTGGCGGCTCGCTCTGACTCCATGATTCTGCTTGATATCGGCAGCCTCCACACCACCAGTGTCAACCAGAATGCCGATCCGCTGGACTATATCGCCCGCCTGCCCGCTGAGCGGGTGCAGCAGATCCATCTGACAGGGGCGACAATACTCTGTAACGCGACAGAGGCCACTGACCAGCATACACCTGATCCCATATGGCAGCTCTTTCTAAAAGCGATTGCCCAGTTTGGCCCAACCACCACCATGATCGAGCGCCTGGATACCATTCCGCCGCTATCGGAAATGGTGCGTGAAATCGAAAAGGCCCGCTGCGCCCTGGATAGCCAGTTTCCCCAGTGGCAGCAATCCTAGAGCTTGTTGACACCAATCCAACTTGAACATCAGCGTCATTATTCCCACCTATAACCGTGCCGATGTGCTCAGCCGCGCGCTGGACTCTGTATTTGCCCAAACCACTCCACCGTATGAAGTGATCGTGGTGGATGATGGTTCCAGTGACGATACCGCCACACTGATGCAACAGCACTACCCCGATTGCACCTATCTTCAACAAGAGAACAGGGGAGTCAGCAGCGCCCGCAACCTGGGCATTCAGCACGCAAACGGTGAGTGGCTCGCCTTTCTCGACTCCGATGACGAGTGGCTGCCCGGTAAACTGGCCGAACAGGTTGAGCTGTTGCAACAGCAGCCGGAACAACGGATTTGCCATACAGAAGAGATCTGGGTAAGAAATGGCACCCGCGTCAACGCCATGAAAAAACACACAAAAACCGGTGGGTATATTTTTAAACGCTGCCTGCCACTGTGCGTTATCTCCCCCTCCGCCGTGATGATTCATCGTGACATTTTCGACCAAGTGGGACTATTCGATGAAAACCTGCCCGCCTGCGAAGATTACGACCTCTGGCTCCGCATCTGTGCCCGCCACTCGGTGGCTTATGTCGAAACACCGCAAATCATTAAATATGGCGGCCACGACGATCAACTGTCTCAAAAACACTGGGGCATGGACCGTTTCCGGTTGGTGGCGCTGGAGAAGATCATCAACAGCGGAGCGCTGACAAACGATGACCTGAACGCAGCCATTTCCATGCTGCAAAAGAAAGCAAACATCCTCGCCAATGGCGCAGACAAACGCGACAAGAGAGTGGAAGCAGAACAGTATCGAACCCTGGCCAAGCAATACCAGCCCGCAATCGGATAATTCATGACTACCGAAGCACTCGATATCCGCATCATCACTGCACT
>JAKSCN010000280.1 GCA_022360595.1 Chromatiales bacterium | reverse complement strand
TCATGCTGGCAAGCCGTTCATCGGCAGGGGCCGCTTCATCGATTTTAGGCAGCCGTATCGGCTCTTCCGGGGCCTCTTCAACACGCAAGAAAAAGGTCCGTTTCTCTTCCGGTGAGGCGAGATCTATCCAAGCACCTCGATAAAAATGTCTGAGCTCTCTCAGAACCCGCTTCGCTTCACTCTCACTCTTAAAGAAGCCGATCCGCAGTCTATGCCACCTTCTCCCTTTTACTGTTGCCACAGTACTGTAGAGGCGCTGATCAGGACCAATCGGCACCGGCGCTATTTTAGAGAAATCGATCGGCACTGCCTGCGATAAGAGGTTGATGACATAGTTGCCCTCGGGGATTTCCAGCGGCTTCTCTTCCACCCGGCCAATGGTGGTGGCGGGCACTCGCTCTATCTCTTCGGGGGGCGTTGGCGCCGGTGCGTCCGGGTCCAGCGTTTCCAGTTGAACCTCTTCTACCACTTTCTCTTTCTGCAGCTCCAGCACGATACTGAATTGATCACCGCCCTGGCTAATGGTATGCGGGCCGATGGCCGAGCCAAACGACAGCAACAGTGATGAGGTGCCCACCAGTTCTCCCCGGAAGATCACCCGCTCCAGCGGTATCTCCGCGGTGGCGCGCCAGGTGATCACCTCTTCCGCGCCGATAAAGTCTGCCTCTGAACCCGGTGTGATAACCGGCACCAGCCGTACATCTATCTCATTGCTCCGGGTATTGACGAGATGGGAGACATACCTCACCGGGACATTGAAAAGCACCGTGACTTTGTTTGAGTTGGCGCCTATCTCTGTCTCAATATGATCAATCACTCTGCGCTGTGCCTGTACATCAAGCGATACACAGACAAACAGCAGCAGTAATAACTTCCCCAACTTTTTGAATATTAGGCATTTCATTATCTGTCCAATCTATTTTTATCCAGTTTGGTAACAGGCACGACTAATTAGTCGCGCAAAGAGGGCCATCCGATACGCGTGCTCATGGCCCTTGCACTTCTTATCTGGTGTTAAAAGGTCCTAGAAGTCGTTTATATAGTTATGGGTCGAGCCGTATCGGCTCTCCTGGCGCCTCTTCAATACGCAAGAAGAACGCCCTTTTCTCTTCCGGTGAGACGACATCAATCCAGGCGCCCTGGTATAAAGGCGCGAGCTCTTTTAGAGCCTGCTTCGCTTCACTCTCTCTCTGATAAAAACCAACCCGCAGTCTGTGCCACTTTGTCCCCTTGACCTTTACAACGGTGCTGTAGAGGCGTTGATCAGGGCCAATGGGAACCGCGCCTATTTTGGAGAAATCAACCGGTACAGCTTGCGATAAGAGATTGATCACATAGTTGCCCTCAGGCATTTTTACGGGCTTCTCCTCTACCCGGCCAACAGTGGTGGCAGGTGCTTGTTCGGTCTCCTCTTCACGGGAGACCGGCATCGGCGCCTCAGGCGCTTTCCTCTCCAGCTTCACCGCTTCTATAACGCCCTCCTCTTGTGGCAGCTCCAGACGGCCACCCTCAGGTTTTTTTCCCGGCTCCTCATCTACACGGCCAGCGGCAGTGGCAGGTAATCGCACGATCTGCTCAAGAGGGGCTGGTGTCGGCTCCTCTGCTCCCACTCTCTCCACTAAAGCCTTATCGACAACTCTCTCTTTTTGCAGCTCCAGCACAAGACTGAATCGATCACCACGTTCAGTAATAGTGCGCAGTTTGATCGGTGAACCGAACAGCAACTGTAGCGAGGAGCCGCCCGCCAACTCACTGCGAAACACAATTCGCTCCAGCGGTATCTCCGCAGTCGGGCGCCAGGCAATCCCCTCTACCCCACCGAGAAATTCCGGTTCTGCCCCCGGTGTAGCAACCACCGTCAGTTGCACATCTATCCCGTTCCTCCTGGTATCGATGAGGTGGGAGACATACCTCACCGGGACAGTGAACAGCACCGTGATTTCGTAAGAGCTGGCGCCTATCTCCGTCTTTACCTCATTAATGGCCCTCTGCTGTCCATGTACATTCAGCGATGCACAGGTAACCAGCAGCAGTAATAACTTCCCTAACTTTTCCCGTATTAGGCCTTTCATTACCTGTCCGATCGGTTTTGATCCCGCTAAGTAGCGACATAGTTATTATTCCTTGATCAAAAGCCACCATCGGACACTCTGTGCTCACGGTCTCTGCGCTCTTTAATTTGAGTCATCGAGCTGTTGGTATAGATATGGCAAGAACCGGAACAGTCTCTTAACTCAGATACCGTGTACTTGGCATCGGGGTTCTCGTACTTCTTATGAGGACCTGATTTGAAATCACCAGCATGACACGCCGCGCAGTCCGGGGCATACCCGGGCGATGTCCAGGTAACCGCCGAACTATTGGAGCGGTGACAGTCGAGACACTGCACACTCGACCTGTGATTACCGGGATAGCTGCCCGACATGTGCTGATAATTCTGCAGCGATGTCCAGGAAGTTGTCCGGTGACAACTGTCGCATTGCTGGGTTGTAACAAAGTGTCCATTGGGCTTACCTGTAGCTTGTACACCGTTATGACAGGTTGAACAGCTACCGGTGACACCGGAGTGATCGAAAACCACAGAACTCCAGGTGCTCTGAGAAGTATGGCAGGTATCGCACTGTTGTGTAGTGCTAACGTGATTTGCCGGCTTTCCTGTTGCAGTGGTGCCGTTATGGCAACTCGAACAGGCGCCCGTCACACCGCTGTGATCGAACTGGACAAATGTCCAACTGCTCTGCGATGTATGACAGCTATCACACTGGGCAGTTGTCTGGATATGCCCGTTGGGCTTACCCGTCGCCGCAGTGCCGTTATGGCAGCTCGAGCAGCTTCCCGTCACACCGCTATGATCGAACTGGATCGCACTCCAACTGGTTTGCGACACATGGCAGCTATCGCACTGGGCGTTGGTCTGAATGTGCCCATTAGGCTTACCCGTGGCCGTAGTGCCGTTGTGACAACTTGCACAGCTTCCGGTCACACCCGAGTGGTCAAACTGTATCGCCGTCCAGCTACTTTGCGAGACATGGCAGGTATCACACTGAGCGTTGGTCTGGATATGCCCATTAGGCTTACCCGTCGCCGTGGTGCCGTTGTGGCAGCTTGCACAGCTTCCGGTCACACCCGAGTGGTCGAACTGGATCGCATTCCAGCTAGTTTGCGACACATGGCAGGTATAGCATTGGGCCGTCGTCTGAATATGGTTGTTCGGCTTACCGGTGGCGGTACTTCCATTGTGGCAACTGGAGCAGGTGCCCGTCACTAAGCCGTGATCGAAGTTAATGGCTGTCCAATTCGATGTGGATACATGGCAGCTATCACACTGGGCGGTGGTGGCCACATGGTCTGCCGATTTACCGGTGGCGGAGGTGCCGTTGTGACAGCTCGAACAGGTGCCCGCTACATTATCATGCGAGAAGCTTGAGACATTCCACGAGACAGTCGTATGACAGGTGTCGCACTGGGCCGAGGTCTGTAGATGGTTGCTCGGTTTACCCGTGGCCGTAGCACCGTTATGACAACTGGAGCAGGTACCGGCCACATTCGAATGGTCGAAGCGCACATTGGACCAGCTCGATGTCGAGACATGGCAGGTGTCGCACTGCGCGGTCGTGGGTATATGATCCGAATCCTTACCCGTTGCCTGATTACCGTTATGGCAGGTCGAGCAGCTACCGGTGGACAAGCTATGGTCGAAGTTCACCGCCCTCCAGTTTGATGTAGAGGTATGACACTGATCACACTGGGCCGTGGTCTGAATATGGTTGGCCGACTTACCGGTTGCCGTGGCGCCGTTATGGCAGCTCGAACAGGTGCCGGTAACATTTTCATGATTAAAGGTTACCGCACTCCAGGTCGTCTGGGAGGTATGACAAGTATCACACTGGGCGGTGGTCTTAATATGGTTAGCCGTCTTGCCGGTGGCAGTAACCCCGTTATGACAGCTCGAACAGGTCCCTGTGACACCGCTGTGATCAAATTTCACCACACTCCAATTGTTGGTTGAGGTATGGCAGGTTTCACAAGCCGCCGATGTCTGGATATGCGTTGATGACTTACCCCGCGCATTCACACCATTGTGACAGGAGGCGCAGTTACCACTAACATTGGCGTGGTCAAACTGACTGATCGACCAGGTCTCAGTGGTATGACAGGTATCACACTGCTCAGCCGTCTTAATATGGTCAGCAGGCTTGCCCGTTGAGTTGAGGCCGTTGTGGCAGCTACTGCAGGTACCCGACACATTGCTGTGATCGAATTTGGCATTACTCCATGTTGTTGTGCCATGACAGGTATCACACTGGGCCGTAGTCTTGATATGCGTTTGGGGTTTACCTGTCGCCTTGATACCGTTGTGACAAGTAGAACAGGTGCCAGGCGATACCGCCGAATGATTAAACTTAACCATCTCCCACTTGGTGGTGTTGTGACAGCTATCGCACTGACCGGTGGTTGCAACATGCGTGGCATGTTTACCCGTTGCGGTTGCGCCGTTGTGACAACTCGAACAGGTGCCAATAACCGCGGCGTGATCCACCTTGACCACCTTCTCCCAACTAAAGGTGGAGTGACACAGCGTACAGGTGCTGCTGGTTCTGATATGTGAAGCCTCTTTACCAACGGCCGTGGAACCGTTGTGACAAGTCTGGCAACTACCCGTGACATTGGAGTGATCGAAGCGTGCGCCACGCCAGCTATTGACGGTATGGCAGTCATCGCAGTTCTCTCTACTGGTAATGTGGTTGGCTGATTTTCCTTCAGCGATATTACCGTTGTGACAGCTCGAACAGATAACCGGTGTACCGGTAAACATACCGTTCACATGGCACTGCTCACACTCAACCGTGCGATGAGCACCGGTCAGCGGAAAGCCGGTTGAGAAGTGGTCGAAATCACGCTTTGCAGCCGCATTGGCTTGAGAAGCACTGAAGCCGAATAAAAAAATCGCCAAAAAACCAACCAGCAGAAATCTTTCCAATAACCAAGGCGCAAAAGGTTTCACATGAACTTGCATCGGTAGCATCCAGTTTATTAATCAGGGTTAGCGGTTGTATTTAACGTCGCTAAATGACTCTGTGGTGTGGCAACGCACACAGTCCTTTCCAAAACGCCCCTTGTGCTCATCATCTTTTCGATGACAAGTGATACAGCGTGTACTCATTTTTTTATGATTATTCAGAGGCTCTCTATGACAAGCGCCGCATTCTAAACCATCATGCTTGCCTGTAAGATCGAACTCCGTCTGATTATTGTGATTAAAAATCCAACTGATCCATCCATTTGGGTTATGGCAGGTTTGGCATGCCGTCCCCAAGGTCTGCTCATGTGCATCATCATCTTCATGACAGCTATCACATTTTTTTTCTGTATTCTTGAATTCACCCGAGAGATGACACCCTTCACAGGCGACAGCAGCGTGCTGTCCAATCAAGGGAAAATCAGTTATATCGTGTTGAAAAAAGACATCATCTCCCCATCCCGAGTCACTGTGACAATTTTCACAGACAGCACCCTGCTGCTCGTTATGGACGTCATCATCGAAATGGCAACTGATACACGTCTGCTCTAAT
>JAKSCN010000320.1 GCA_022360595.1 Chromatiales bacterium | reverse complement strand
TTAAGGATTTCAGCGGAAACCTCTATGGGACTTATATCGCCTGCCACCGTCTGGATGCGGGGCACAGCAGAGTCGTGGTCATGAAATTCATAGGGAAGGCGCGAACCGAGGGATTTAATATCCTCAACACCACGCCCCAACAGCCGTTTGGCTGACGCGATGGTATTGAGAGGATCAGCCACCGCCTGCTCTTTCGCTTCGTAGCCGACAACGATGCCATCAGCACTGTAGCGCACTACCGAGGGGAGGATATGTCTGCCTTGCTCATCAGGTAAGGTCTCTGCCTGACCACTACGCACACTGGCCACCAAGGAGTTTGTGGTGCCCAGATCGATACCTGCGGCTAGCTTATGTTGGTGTGGGGCGGTAGACTCCCCAGGCTCTGATAGCTGTAGTAATGCCATGTTGATCCATTATCGTTAATAGGCCTCATCCAGCTCGGCTTCGAGGGATTCGGCATCATGATGCAGCTTCTGCATGAACTGCATTTTACGCACCAGCTCTTGGGCTGCATCGAGATTTTCACATTCGGGGGCTGCGATTTTATCAGCGAACTGCTCAACCAGCACGGCCAGTTGCTGTTTGAGATCGCGCTTTAGCGCATCGATCACCTGGTAGGGATCTTCATCGGAACGGGCTTGCTCCAGACGTTCCCGCAACGCCATCTGCTCCATCAGAAACGCCATATCCTGGGTGCTGCCCTGCTGCTGGGCATCCATATCAACGCCGAGCAGACCGAGCTGGTACTTTGCGCGCAGCATAGGGTCTTTGAGCGTCTGGTAGGCTTCGTTGATCAGTGCAGCCCCCTGCATGGAGAGGCGCCGCTCCTGGTCGGTAGCACTGGCGAAACGATCAGGATGCATTACCCGCTGCATCTCACGATAGCGCTGGGCAAGCTGCTCTTGATCAACCGTGTAGTCGTTGGGCAGTTCAAATAACTCAAAGTAGTTCTTCGAGAAATCGATCATAATTCACATCTGGATAAGCTAATCGGGCCGGCATAGTGCCGGCCCGTGGTTTAGAACTGATACTACAGAATTGGGTTATACGGTAAAACTCTCACCACAACCGCACATGTCTTTGACGTTGGGGTTGTTGAACTTGAAGCCTTCGTTCAGCCCCTCTTTGGTGTAGTCAAGCTCGGTACCTTCGAGATAGAGCAGACTTTTCTTGTCGATAATCACCGTCACACCCTGGTCTTCAAACACCACGTCCGTATCCTCTGCCTCATCGGCAAACTCAAGCACATAGGCCATCCCGGAACAACCAGAGGTTCTCACCGCAAGACGAATGCCAAGCCCTTTGCCGCGATTCTGCAAAAAACGCTGGACCCGGTCTGCTGCTGCTTCTGTTAAGGTGATAGACATATCTCTCCGCCTTATCCTCTATCTCTCCAATTATCGGAGAAGTAACTTACTTGTCCTGTTTCTTCGTATAGTCTTCAACGGCCGCCTTGATCGCATCTTCCGCCAACACCGAGCAGTGAACCTTCACCGGCGGCAGGGCCAGCTCTTCAGCAATTTCGGTGTTTTTGATCTGCTGGGCTTCGTCCAGTGTTTTACCTTTTACCCACTCGGTGAGCAGGCTGCTGGAGGCAATCGCTGAACCACAGCCGTAGGTCTTGAATTTGGCGTCTTCAATGACACCTTCATTATTCACCTGAATCTGCAGGCGCATCACATCGCCACAAGCCGGTGCTCCCACCATGCCGGTACCAACACTTGAGTCATCTGTGTCCAGTGAGCCGACATTACGGGGGTTTTCATAATGATCCAACACTTTATCACTGTATGCCATCTTTTATCTCCCAACCTTCAAGCTAGTTGCAGGGTACACCGATTAGTGTGCGGCCCACTGTACCGATTTCAAATCGATACCTTCTTTGAACATATCCCATAGCGGTGACAGTTCTCTCAGACGAGTGACCTGCTCACGCACCAGTTTAATAACGTAATCAATCTCTTCTTCCGTAGTAAAGCGGCCGATTGAGAAACGAATTGAACTATGCGCCAACTCGTCTTCCCGACCCAGCGCACGTAGTACATAGCTAGGTTCGAGACTGGCCGAAGTACAGGCCGAACCGGAAGATACCGCAATATCTTTCAACGCCATGATCAGCGATTCACCTTCAACATAGGCGAAGCTGACATTGAGGTTGCCTGCGGAGCGCTGCTCCAGGTCACCATTCAGGTAGACCTCTTCCATATCCTTTAGACCATTCCAAAGCTTATTTCGCAGCATCAGAAGGCGCTCATTCTCAGCAGGCATCTCCTCTTTGGCGATGCGGAAGGCCTCGCCCATACCGACAATCTGGTGAGTCGCCAGGGTACCAGAGCGCATACCACGCTCGTGTCCACCCCCATGCATCTGCGCTTCCAGACGAACGCGCGGTTTACGACGCACAAACAGCGCGCCCATACCCTTCGGGCCATAGATTTTATGGCTGGAGAGGGAGAGCAGATCAATCTTCATAGTTTCCATGTCCAAAGGCACCTTGCCGGCACTTTGGGCAGCATCGACATGAAACAGGATTTTACGGGCGCGGGTCATTTCGCCAATTGCTTCAACATCCTGAATGACGCCAATCTCATTATTAACATGCATGATAGACACCAAAATAGTGTCATCACGCATCGCTGCTTCCAGCTTTTTTAGATCAATCAGACCACTATCTTCCGGATCAAGATAAGTCACCTCGAAACCATCACGCTCAAGCTGACGGCAGGTATCCAGCACCGCCTTATGTTCTGTCTTGCTGGTAATTATGTGCTTACCCTTCTTCTGATAGAACTGCGCAACCCCTTTAATGGCCAGGTTATCAGACTCGGTAGCGCCCGAGGTCCAGACAATCTCTTTCGGATTAGCGTTGATCAACGCGGCCACATCACGACGCGCCTTCTCCACCACTTCGTCGGCATCCCAACCGAACTTGTGCGAACGTGAGGCCGGATTGCCAAACCCGCCATCTGGGGTAAGGTATTGACACATTACTTCAGCTACCCGGGGATCAACCGGTGTGGTCGCTGAATAATCCATGTAGATTGGTAACTTCATTGATTACTCCAAATAGCTATGCAGCGGCCCGGTTAGAGTGAACCGACACCGACAGAATTCATGTCCACACTGAGTGTGCCCTGTTGGCCATCCTGGCGTTGTGCTACCTGTTGAACTCCACGTCGCTTCATCAGGTCATGCAAACTGATATGGCTGAGATAGTCGTAAATTTGATCGCTCAAATCGTGCCACAAATCGTGGGTGAGACAACGCTCATTCTTCTGGCAGTTATTGTCGCCGCCACAACGAGTGGTATCGACCTTTTCATCAACTGCCGAAATCACTTCCGCCACGAAGATTTCATCAGCACCACGTCCCAGGGTATAACCACCACCCGGCCCCCTGACACTATTCACCAATTCACGCTTTCTCAACCTGGAAAAAAGCTGCTCCAGATAGGAGAGAGAAATATCCTGCCGCTCGGCAATATCCGCCAGTGTAATGGGACCATTACCGTGATGAAACGCCAGATCCAGCATCGCGGTCACGGCATACCGACCCTTTGTGGTTAATCTCACTACAACTTCTCCTGAAATATTTGTATTAGCTAATATACATTGTTGAGCAAAATAGTCAAGTATTCAGGAGTTGGATCCAGATGATGAATCCTCTTCTTTTTTATGATCGTTAGTTGATTGAATTTTAAGCAGTTCTTCAGCAGTGGATGCGATTTCGCAGGATTCCATTTTGGGAATATCCAGCTCCGCATGCTCCTCACTCACCTGCTTTAGTGCGGTACACATGGTCTCCATCCGTTGGTCGATCACATGGATATGGTCCAGCATACAATTGATTGCATGCGCCACCGGGTCAGTAGCGTCCCGAGTAACGCCATAGGCGTCAAATCCCATCTTATCGGCAATCTCCTTGCGATGGGCATGCTGCTCGGAAGTGGTTGCGGTCACCATCCGACCGGGCACACCGATCACTGTAGTTCCCTCGGGTACCGGTTTGACCACCACCGCATTCGAACCGATACGGGCGCCATCGCTGATCATGATAGGCCCCAGCACCTTGGCGCCAGCGCCCACCACCACATTGTTTCCCAGAGTGGGGTGGCGTTTCCCCTTCTCCCAACTGGTTCCTCCCAAGGTAACCCCGTGGTACAGCGTACAATCGTCACCGATAATCGCAGTCTCACCAATCACCACTCCCATACCGTGATCGATAAAAAAGCGCCGCCCGATCTGGGCACCGGGATGTATCTCAATGCCGGTAAACAGACGCGAGATATTCGATATCACCCGCGCCAGCCAAAACAGCTTCAGATTCCAGAGCCGGTGGGTAAGGCGGTGGAACAGCACCGCGTGCACCCCAGGATAGGTGGTCAGCACCTCAAAGGCATTACGCGCTGCGGGGTCGCGAGCAAATACGCAGTTAATGTCTTCTCGTAGGCGTGAGAACATCACCATATCCCATCGGTCTGAAAACTCCGGCTTTGCCAACCACAAAGCCTGACAATTCTACTAAATTATTATAACTCGGGATAGCCACTATTCTGAACGCATGGATTTCTGCCCTTGGGCAGCGCTGAGAATGCCACGTAGGATGTGAATCTCATCCTTTTCCGGACGCGCCCGAAAAAAGAGCCGGCGCAAGCGCCGATGCAGCTTTTGAGATTGGCGGGCGTCTGAAAAGCCGATATCGTCCAGCGCCTGCTCCAAGTGCCGGAAAAAGCCTTCCATCTCCTCCATGGAGGCGAGCTCCTGACCACCCTCATCTCCTTGGCCATCCTCAGTCAGCCCCCGCTGGCATGCCATATTCAGCTCATAGGTGATTACCTGCACCGCTTGGGAGATATTCAGCGATGCGTACTCGGGATTGGCGGGAATGTGCACCAGATAGTGGCAACGATCCAGCTCCACATTGCGTAACCCCGAGCTTTCGCGCCCAAAAATCACCGCCACCTCACCCTGCTCTGCCTCGGGCAGCAGTTTTTCAGCGCAGGCACGAGGATCGAGCTGTGGCCACTCGACGGTCCGCAAGCGGGCGCTGGCGCCCACTACCAAGTGGCACCCCTGCAGCGCCTCATCCAGCGTATCGCAAACCTGGGCATTGGCCAGCAGCTCGTGGGCGCCCGAGGCGCGCGCAGTCGCATCAGCATGGGGAAATATTTTCGGCTGAACCAAGTAGAGCTTGCTCAGACACATGTTTTTCATCGCCCGCGCAACAGCGCCAATATTGCCCGGATGAGAGGTTTCAACGAGTACGATTCGAATATTGCTTAACATGGTGGCGAAGATTACCCCATTGGCCTGGGAAACTAAAGACGACCCGCAGCCACAAAAAGCAGGTTAATACAGAGGTAAACGCACAAATAGCCCTTTATCCAGAACCACTCTTCCTGTATCCTCGCGCCCCATGCATCCTATGATCAATATTGCCGTTCGAGCGGCCCGCAGCGCAGGCAGTGTCCTGCTACGTTACTACGAACATGTCGACTCCCTGACGGTTAGCGCCAAGGGCAGAAATGACTTTGTCTCGGAAGTGGACAAGGCAGCCGAGCAGGCGATCATCGAAATTCTGCGCAAGGCCTATCCCGACCACGCCATTCTGGCTGAGGAGAGCGGAGCCCATGATGGCAACGACTACCAGTGGGTCATCGATCCGCTGGACGGCAC
>JAKSCN010000082.1 GCA_022360595.1 Chromatiales bacterium | reverse complement strand
TTGATGGAAGTATCTCCTGGCTCTATTACTCTGATCGGTTGATGGAGTTCCCTTTAGGTGTGCTGGGTGTCGCGTTAGGTACAGTGATTCTGCCCAATTTGTCGAAAAAGCATGCCAATGATGCGCCGGAGACATTTTCTCATACCATTGATTGGGGGTTGCGTTGGATGCTGTTGTTGGGGTTGCCGGCGGCGGTGGGGCTTTTTATGCTCTCCGGGCCGATGATTGCTACGCTGTTTCAATCCAATGTGTTCGATGCCGAGGATGTGGCTATGGCTCAGCGGAGCCTAATGGCCTATTCGCTAGGGTTGTTGTCGTTTATCACTATCAAGGTACTGGCGCCGGGCTATTACGCTCGCCAAGATACCAAAACACCGGTGCGCTACGCGGTAATTGCGATGGTGACCAATATGGTGCTGAATATTATATTGGTGTTCCCGCTGGCTCATGCCGGTTTAGCGCTGGCGACCACTTTGTCGGCTTCTCTCAATGCCTACTTGTTTTATAAGGGGCTGCGTGAAGTGGGAATCTACCGTCCTGAGTCTGGCTGGATGAAACAGATTGTGCAAGCGCTTCTCGCTGCAGCGGTGATGGGTGCGCTGCTATTCTGGGGAGGCGCTGAACTGCAGAACTGGTTGGAGATGACGCGTGAAGAGCGGATCTGGCGGCTAGTGGGGTTGATTATTGCCGGTGCCGCCAGCTACTTTGCCGTGCTCTATGCAGTGGGCATTCGGCCGTACCATTTTCGCAGTCGTGAGGCCTGAGCGAAAAAATTGGCTAGAAAAGGACTAGGTTTTAATGCAAAAACAGGGACTTGATAATAAAGTTCCCATATAATAGCCCGTTTTTGAATCGAAACCGCTACAGACAATTTTTATGCAGGTAATCCGGGGTTTACATAATCTGTGCGCAGCGCACCGTGGGTGCGTGGCGACGATTGGTAATTTCGACGGCGTGCATCTTGGCCATCGGGCGGTATTGGCTAATCTGCAGGCGAAGGCACATGAGCTTGGCTTGCCGACCACCGTGATCACCTTTGAGCCTCAGCCGTTGGAGTTTTTTGCCCCGGATCGCGCACCAGCCAGGTTGACACGGGTGCGTGAGAAGCTGTTGGCGCTGCAGGATGCCGGCGTTGAAAGGGTTGTGCTGCTGGAGTTCAATGCCAAGTTGGCGCAGATGGAGGCAGCGGACTTTGTTCAGCAGTTACTGGTCGATGGGCTGGATGTGCGCTATCTGTTTGTTGGTGATGATTTCCGTTTTGGGTGCGAGCGCCAGGGCGATATCGAACTACTGCGCCAGGTTGGCCGCGAACATGGCTTTGAGGTCGAGAACCGCCAGACCTTTATGGTGGGTGATGCACGGGTGAGCAGCACTCGTATCCGAGAAGCGTTAAGTCAGGGTGATCTTGAAGCGGCAGAGTCCTATTTGGGACGGCCCTATATGATCTGCGGCAGAGTGGCCCATGGTTATGAGCGCGGTAGAACTATCGGTTTTCCTACCGCCAATATCGATCTGCACCGCAAGGTGAGTCCTCTGCAGGGGGTCTATGCCGTGTCGGTACACGGTTTGCCTCAGGGTGTATTAAGTGGAGTGGCCAATATCGGCAACCGGCCGACGGTGGAGGGCGATAATCGCTATCTGCTGGAGGTGCATCTGTTCGATTTTGCCGAGCAGATTTATGGCGCGCATCTGCAGGTGGAGTTTTGTAAGAAGCTCCGCGATGAGCAGCGCTTTGAGTCCTTTGAGGCGTTGCGCCAGCAGATTGAGCTGGACGCCCGGACCGCAAGAGAGTTTTTTGGACTGCCACCGGCAGTCGAGCAATAGATTGAAGTGCCCAGTTGGGCAGATGTTTTGAATTTCAGACGCGAAAAGGCAGCAGGCCGTGACTGACTATAAGAGTACCTTAAACCTTCCTCAAACCGGTTTCCCCATGAAGGGTAACCTCGCCAACCGTGAGCCCGAAATGCTCAAGCGCTGGGAAGAGGAGAACCTGTATCAGCGAATTAGGGAGGCTTGCGCTGGGCGCCCCAAATTTGTGCTGCATGACGGTCCTCCCTATGCCAATGGTGAGATTCACATTGGCCATGCAGTGAATAAGGTGATTAAGGACATTATTGTCAAAAGCCGCACCCTGGATGGTAAAGACGCCCCCTATGTGCCGGGCTGGGATTGCCACGGCCTGCCGATTGAGCTGCAGGTGGAGAAGAAAGTGGGCAAGCCTGGGGGGAAAGTGACTCCCGCCGAGTTTCGGGTCGCCTGTAGAAAATATGCCGAAGCGCAGGTCGACAAACAGCGTGTTGATTTCAAGCGTTTGGGTGTTGTGGGTGATTGGGACAATCCCTACCTCACCATGAATTTCCAGACCGAGGCGAACATCATCCGCGCCATGGGCCGTATTGTTGAGAATGGCCATGTCCATAAGGGCTATAAACCGGTGCACTGGTGTGTCGATTGCGGCTCGGCGCTGGCTGAGGCGGAAGTCGAGTACAAAGACAAAGAGTCCCTCTCCATCGATGTACGCTTTGCTGCGGTTGAGCCCGAGGTGTTCCTGGCACGTTGTCACTCAGTGCCCAGTGGTCATGGTGAAGGGCCGCTCTCTGTAGTGATCTGGACCACCACACCCTGGACACTGCCAGCCAACCAGGCGGTGACTGTTCATCCGACTCTCGACTATGTGATCGTGCAGGCTGATGGCCCGCGCGGCAAAGAGCGTCTGATGGTTGCCGAAGGGTTGCTGAAAGAGACCATGGATCGCTGGGGTATCGAAGATTATCGTGTGATCGCCTACGGCCGTGGTGATGCCTTTGAGGGGCTGAAGCTGAAGCACTGCTTCTATGATCGGGAAGTGCCGCTGATTTTGGGTGAGCACGTTACCCTGGAGGCGGGTACCGGTGCGGTTCATACCGCTCCCGGACATGGTCTGGAGGATTACATTGTCGGCCAACGCTACAATCTTGAGGTGGAAAATCCGGTAGGTGGTGATGGCCGTTTTCTGCCCGGTACCGAACTGTTCGAAGGTCAGCATGTCTTCCAGGCCAATGAGAAGGTGATCGAGGTGCTGAAGGCCCACGGCGTATTGCTGCACGAGCAGCGTTTGGCCCATAGCTATCCGCACTGCTGGCGCCATAAAACGCCGATCATCTTCCGTGCGACACCTCAATGGTTCGTTAGCATGGAGCAGAAGGGGCTGCGCAAGACCGCGCTGGATGAGATTGAAAAAGTTCACTTTACCCCCGACTGGGGCCAGGCGCGTATCGAAGGGATGGTGGAGAACCGCCCCGACTGGTGTATCTCGCGTCAGCGTACCTGGGGTGTGCCGATCGCACTGTTTATCCATAAGGAGACAGGTGAACTACATCCCAATACAGCCGAGCTGATCGAGGCGGTGGCGAAGCAGGTCGAAGAGAAGGGTATCGAGGCATGGTTTGCGTTGGAGCCGAGTGATCTGCTCGGTGAAGAGGCGGATCACTACGACAAGGTAACAGATACTCTGGATGTCTGGTTCGATTCGGGCGCCACCCATTTTGCCGTGCTGAATAATCGCGATGAGCTGACCTTTCCGGCGGATCTCTATCTGGAGGGTTCGGATCAGCATCGAGGCTGGTTCCAGTCATCTCTGATGATCTCGGTGGCGATTAATGAGTGTGCGCCCTACAAGGGCGTTCTGACCCACGGTTTCACCGTGGACGCCGATGGTCGCAAAATGTCCAAATCGATCGGCAACGTGGTCAGCCCACAGAAGGTGATGAAGGTGCTTGGGGCCGATATTATTCGTCTCTGGGTGGCGGCAACCGACTATCGCGCAGAGATGAGCGTCTCCGATGAGATTCTCAAGCGCACTGCAGACGCCTACCGCAAGATCCGCAACACGGCGCGTTTTCTGCTGGCCAATCTGAACGGTTTTGATCCGGCTGAAAATCTGCTGCCGGCTGATCAGATGATTGAGCTGGATCGCTGGGCGGTTGATCGTGCCTATCGTCTTCAGGAGGAGCTGAAGGTTGCCTACGAAGAGTATCAGTTCCACGCGATCTACCAGAAAGTGCTCAACTTCTGTATCAATGAGATGAGCGGTTTCTATCTGGATATCATTAAGGATCGCCAGTACACCACCCAGGCGGACAGTCAGGCCCGACGCTCCTGCCAGACGGCGATGTACCACATCATTGAGGCGATGAGCCGTTGGTTGGCGCCGATTCTCAGTTTTACCGCGGATGAGATATGGCCGTTTATTCCGGGTAAGCGCGGTGACACCATTTTTACCGAAACCTGGTATGAAGGGCTGTTTCAGTTGGATCAGAATGACGCCTTTGACCGTGACTACTGGGCCAAGGTGGTCAGTGTGCGTGAGGTGGTCTCGAAACAGATGGAAACCCTGCGTAGCGAGCGCAGTATCGGCTCGTCACTGGATGCCGAAGTGGATATCTATTGCGATGGTGAGTTCAATGATGTGCTGAATAGATTGGAAGATGAGCTGCGTTTTGTACTGATCAGCTCCTATGCCCGGGTCCATCCGGCGGCGGAAGCGCCAGCCGAGGCGGTGGCTACCGATCTGGAGGGTGTATCGGTTGTGGTGAAGGCCTCTGAACACGCCAAGTGCGCGCGCTGTTGGCACCACCGCGAGGATGTGGGCAGTCATGCAGGGCATCCTGAGCTTTGTGGTCGTTGTGTTGAGAATGTCACCACTGACGGTGAGAAGCGACGTTTCGCTTAGTTTTAGGGAAATAGAGATAAGGAGCTAACGTTGTGTTGAATTGGTTGTGGCTGTCGGTGCTCGTCATTGGGCTGGATCAGATCAGTAAGCAACTGGTTGAGTCGAGCCTGCTGGTCTACGAGACGATACCGGTCACCGGTTTTTTCAATCTGACACTGGCCTATAACGAAGGGGCCGCATTCAGCTTTCTCAGTGACCAGGGCGGTTGGCAGCGTTGGCTGTTTGCCGCGCTGGCCGCGGGCGTGAGCCTGCTGTTGGCGGTCTGGCTGGCCAAGCTGCAGAAGCGTGAACGCTGGGTTGCGATCGCCTTTTCGCTGATTATCGGCGGCGCAATCGGCAATCTGATCGATCGCCTGCTGTTTGGGCATGTTATCGACTTTCTCGATTTCCACTACGGCGAGTGGCACTGGCCTGCCTTCAATATTGCCGACTCAGCCATTTTCATCGGTGTGGTGCTGATGGTGTTGGATATGCTGTTTAATCAGGGTGAAGAGCAGCGCAAATAGGCATCAAAGTTTGTCGCGATTATGAAACAGCAGTGTAGGTGGTCGCTCATCGTTTTCGCGAATACGGGTTAGGCTGGCTGTCTCTACATTGATCCGAAAAATCGCCTCGGCAGGCGCCACCAGTGTTTTAGCCAGGACTGCTCGAATAACGCAGGCATGACCGACAATCAGAATGCGCTCACCCCCATGTTGAGTCACCACATCATCATAGGCGGTGGATACTCTCTCCATGAATGCACCTATTGGCTCGGCGCCTTCAGGGGTGTGGTTGTGGGGATCATAGAAGAAGCGCTTGAGAATATCAGGGTCGTTTTCTTTTAGCTCGCTGCCTGATTTTCCCTCCCAGACGCCGTAACCCAGTTCGGCAAAACGTTCATCGATGGTGAGCGGCAGCTTCAACTTTTCTGCAAGCTGGGTAGCAAACTCACAGCAGCGCAACAGCGGTGAGCTGGTGATCCTGGTCCAGGGTGTTTCGCCTGAAACGGCATACCACATCTGTTCCCAGCCCTTGTCGCTGAGAGGGTCGTCTTTCTGCCCTCGATAGAGCCGTCCGCCGACGGGTGTGCCGTGGCGGAGTAGGTCGATCACCGTTTCAGTCATCAGTTTATCCACTTGATCAGATAGGCGAAGCCGAGAATGCCCACCCAGATCAGGGTAGCACGCCAGACCAGGTTGAGGGCAGACTCCGCAGCGATACCGATACTGGGCAGTTCGATCTGGTGGCTATCATCGAGCCTAAGTGCCCCCATGCCGGCACCCGCTAAAACAGGTGCGCTGTGGTCGTTGCCGTACTGGTTGATCAGGGTGTAGTGCTGACGCCAACCGTGCAGGGCGTCATCAAAGCTGCCTGCAATGGCGTAGGCGAGGGCGGTGAGGCGTGCTGGTATCCAGTTGAGAATATTGAGTAGGCGTTGGCTTGCCTCGGTATTCTCGTTCTGTGCTTTTAGCTGCATGGTGAAGCGGTAGAGTACTGCGCCAAGTGGCCCGAGAAGCAGGAACCAGAAGATTACCCCAAAGAGTCGTCCACAAGCCTGGATGAGTATGCTCTCAGCCAGTAGGCGGCTGAACTCTTGGGGCTCCTCAGGGATAGGTCGGCCGATGATCTGTTCGGCCAAGGTGTTGCGTTGATCCAGGTCGTCTCGGTCGTCAGCGTCGATTAGCAGATTGACCTGACGATCCAGATCTATCGGGCCAAGGCAGAGCAGTAGTATGGCGGTGCTGAAGATCAGTCCCTCGAAGTTGGACTGGAGCCAGGCGGTGATCAATAGCAGCGGTGTCAGAATCAGCAGAAGGCCCAGGTTGCTGTTGAAGGTCTTCTCGGCGAATGTGTGGCGGGCAATCCAGTTGCTGTAACCGGTGAACCAGTTGTGGCGACGGTAATTGTCGCTCTCCAGAAAGAAACGGTCGATGAGCAGACTGACGACAATGGCAAAAAAGGTCATGGCGGTGCCTATCTATGGCTTAGAAATTATTGGCCCGATTTTATCGGGCTCGCTATGACTCTGCCAATAGTTGCCGATAGCGGAGCCAGTCGAAGGCTGGACCAGGGTCGGTTTTTCGCCCGGGGGCGACATCGCTGTGGCCTGTTATCCGCTCTGGTGTGATTCCTGGGAAGCGTGCCATGATCGCTTTTGTCACCGTAACAAGCTGTTGGTACTGCGGGTTGGTGAAAGGGATATGATCTGCCCCCTCCAGCTCGATACCGATGGAGAAGTTGTTGCATGCCTCGCGGCCTTCGAAGCAGGATTGGCCTGCATGCCAGGCCCGGGCGGTCAGTGGTACATATTGTACCAGTTCGCCGTCACGGCGGATCAGTAGGTGTGCTGAAACCCGGAGTTGATGGATCTCTCGAAAATAGGGGTGTTGCTCCGGGTCGAGCTGGTTGAGAAACAGGTGGTCGATCCATGGCCCGCCAAACTCATTGGGTGGCAGGCTGATGTTGTGAATGATCAGCAGATCCGGGGGGCAGTTATCCGGGCGCTCATCCTGATTGGGGGAAGGGCACTGACGGGCCGCTTTAACCAGTCCCTGCTGATCGATGAACATTTACTCTTTAGCCTTGCCCTGCAACCCTTTGACGACCATGTCGGTGAAGCCGACAATACCGACGATTTCGCGATCCTTGATCACCGGGGCGCGTGACAGGTCGTAACGGGTGAAGAGCCGTGCGCAGTAGCGGATATCCATATCCGGGTCGACGGAGATGACCGGTTTAGTCATGATCTCATAGATATTGACGCGTTGGGGGGAGCGGTCTTTGGCCAAGACCTTACGGGCGATGTCAGACAGCATAACAATGCCGTATTCGTC